>JALSJL010000227.1 GCA_026989405.1 Marinosulfonomonas sp.
GTCTCGTCAGGTGGAAAACCGGGATGACAAACGGCCCCAGCTTTCGGACCTGCGGGAATCGGGCTCGATCGAGCAGGATGCCGACGTGGTGATGTTCGTGTTCAGGGAAGAATACTACAAGGAACGCGAGAAACCCGGCGATCACGAACTGGACAAAATGTCCGCGTGGCAGGCCGAAATGGAAGCGCTGCACGGCAAGGCCGAGGTGATCATCGGCAAGCAGAGACACGGCCCGATCGGCCATGTGGATCTGGCCTTCGAGGGACAATTCACCCGCTTTGGCGACCTTGCAAAACCCTGGCAACAGGCGCCGGGCGACACTTCATTCTGAGACAGGCACCCTGCGCGGCAGGCGCGGGCCGAGGCCGGGCACCGGGTTTCGGGATCTCGCACCATGGCTGGCGCCTGCCTGGTGTTCCTGAGGGTTTGCGCCGCGGGCTGCGCCCGCGTCGCGCAGCCTCCGGCGGGAGTATTTTCAGCAAGATGAAGAGCAGGCTCCATTCATCTTGCTGAAAATACTCAATTTCCCGGGTCAGGCCCGACGCAGCGCCAGAACGGCGTTCAGGCCGCCAAAGGCAAAGGCATTGGACAGCACGGCATCGACCCGCGCCTGCCGCGCCTGGTTGGGCACCACATCGAGCGCGCATTCCGGGTCTGGTTCCTGATAGCCGATTGTCGGGGCAATGATGCCGTCACGCAGGGCCATGATGCAGGCCAGAAGCTCCACCGCGCCGGTGCCGCCGATCAGGTGGCCATGCATGGACTTGGTGGACGAGATCATCAGGTCGTCGGCATGGGCACCGAACACATCGGCGACAGCGGCGCATTCGGTCTTGTCATTGGCGGCCGTTCCGGTGCCGTGAGCATTGATGTAGCCGATCTGCCCGGGGGCCAGGCCGGCATCGGCGATTGCCCCCGCCATCGCGCGCGCCGCCCCCTGGCGCGAGGGCATCACGATGTCGGAGGCATCCGACGTCATGGCGAAACCCGCCACCTCGGCCAGAATATCCGCACCGCGCGCGCTTGCATGTTCGCGTTCTTCAAAGACGAAGATTGCCGCCCCCTCGCCCTGCACCATGCCGTTGCGGTTGGCCGAAAACGGCCGGCAGGCATCTTTCGACATCACCCGCAGCCCTTCCCAGGCCTTGATGCCGCCAAAGCACAGCATCGATTCCGAGCCGCCCGTGACCATGACGTCGCTCATCCCCGCCCGGATCATGTGAAACGCCTGCCCCATCGCATGGTTGGAAGACGCACAGGCCGTGGCCACGGTGAACGACGGCCCCTTGAGGTTCCAGCGCATCGAGACATGGCTGGCGGCGGCGTTGTTCATCAGCTTGGGCACGACGAACGGGTGCACCCGGTTCTTGCCCTCTTCATAGACCGAGCGGTAGTTTTCGTCCCATGTATTCACCCCGCCGCCCGCCGTGCCCAGCACGACACCCGCGCGCGCCGCCATTTCACCGGTGAAATCCAGCCCCGCCTGGTCAAGCGCTTCCTGCGCCGCGATCATGGTGAACTGGGTGAACCGGTCGAACAGCGAGATTTGCTGACGGTTGAAATGCTCTTCCGGTGAAAACCCCCGGACCTGGCCCCCGATGCGGATCGAAAGCCGCTCGACATCGCGAATGTCCAGTTCACCGATGCCGCAGCGCCCCTCGCGCATGGCCGCGAGTGTTTCGTCAACCGAATGGCCAAGCGCGTTGATGGTTCCGGCCCCGGTGATGACAACGCGTTTCATGCTGCCTGTTCGGCCACCAGCTTTTCGACCGCTGTCACGATCGAGGCCACCGTTGTAACGTCAAACTCGCTTTTCCCGGGTTCGTTGGCGTTGAAGGGCACGTCGATGTCGAATGCCTCCTCGATTGCGAAGATGCTTTCGACCAGCCCGAGACTGTCGATGCCCAGTTCGTCCAGCGACTGCTCCATCGAGATGTCGGCGGGCTCGAGCACCGCCTGTTCGGCGATGATGGCGAAAATCTTTTCCTGCACGTCCTCAGCCATGTTCCCCTCGCGCGTCGGTGACGATCATTTAGTCCTTGCCGCGGGCTTTTGAAACCGGTTTTTTCATGCTTTTCAGTTCACGCAGGATGCGTGGCAGCCGGCGCAGCGCCTTGTAGCTTTCGATATGGCTTTCCATCTTCACCGCCGGATAGCCCAGAACGGCGCGCCCCGCCGGCACGTTCGACATGATCTTGGTGGCCCCGCCCGCGATCACGCCGTCGCCAACGGTCACGTTGTCGGCAACCCCGGCCTGCCCGCCAAGCACCACGCCATCGCCGATCACCGCCGACCCGGCAATGCCGACCAGCCCGCACAGCAGGCAGTTCCGGCCCACGACGACGTTGTGGCCCACATGCACGAGATTGTCGATCTTGGTGCCGTCGCCGACGCGGGTCGGGCGAATGGTGCCGGCATCGATGCAGGCGTTGGCGCCGCAATCCACGTCATCGCCGATCTCGACCCCGCCGAGCGAGGCGATCTTGCGCCACTCCTGCCCGCCCGCGCCGCCGGTGTCAGCGCCGAGCGTCTCGCGCACGGTTTCGACGGCAGATTTTTCCGCCGTCACATAGGAAAACCCGTCGGCGCCGATCACAACGCCGGGCATGGCATGAAACCGGTCGCCGATCCTGACGCCGCGCCCGATGCGGGTGCCCGCCTCCAGCAGGCAATCGTCGCCGATGGAGGCCCCGCCAGCCACTGAAACATGCGCGCCGATACAGGCGCGTGCGCCGATGCGCGCACCGGGACCGACGCAGCTGTAGGGGCCGATCGAGGCGCCGGCGCCAAGGGTCGCGGTGTCGTCGATCAGCGCGGTCGGGTGGATGCCGGGGGGGGGTGCGTCACCGGCGGCAAGATGGCCGGTCAGCGCCGCCATCGCCAGGCGCGGGCGGGCCACGAACACCGCGGCCTGCAGCCCGAGCGCGCGCCAGTCGGCGCCTTCCCAGACGATCGCGGCGCGCGCGTTGCCTTGCGCCAGGGCCTCGGCGTAGGCCGGCAACATGGCGACCGCCAGTTGATCGGCGCGCGCGGCGGCGGGTTCGGCCGCGCCGGTCACGGCGATGGTCTCGTCGCCGGCACAGGGCGCATCCAGTGCGTCCGCAATTTCGCGGATGGTGAACTCAGCCATCATTCAACCTCTGCCTTGCCGGGCCAGGCGGCCCCGGGTCATGCAGTGATCTAGCCCTGAACCGCCCGAAGCACCACCCCGGCCTTTTGCAGCGCGGCAAAGATCCTGGCGTCGCGGCCATAGATGTCGCGCCGGTATTCGACCTTGCCCTTCGCGGTGGTGAAAGCCGTGCGGTAGACCAGATGAACGGGCACGTGTTTTTCCAGCGGCACCACGGTTTCGCGACCGGTTGCCAGCTTGGCCTGAAAGAACTCTTTCGGGTTGGCAACCTGCGGCTTGAGCAAGGTATAGGCAAACTCGAACGGATCGTTCAGCCGGATGCAGCCGTGGCTGTAGGCGCGGGTTTCACGCGAAAACAGGTTCTTGGCCGGCGTGTCATGCAGGTAGATGTTGTATTTGTTCGGGAACATGAATTTGACCAGCCCGAGCGCGTTGCGCCGCGAGGGCGGCTGTTTCAGGTCGAACGGAAAATTCGCCGGCGTGTATTGCGTGAAGTCGATGCCTTCGCGGCTGATCACACGTCCGCCGCGGGTCAGGCGCAGGTGCCCTGCCGCGTTCGGGTTGCGCTGCATCAGCGGCAGGTATTCCTTGACGGCAATCGAGCGCGGCACGTTCCACGTCGGGTTCAGCACCATGTGTTCCATTTCATCGGAAAACTCGGGGCTGCGCCGGTCGCTCTTGTTGGCGCCAACGACGGCGCGGGTCTTGAAGGTCACCTTGCCGTTGTCGATCACGGCGGCGGTGAAATCGGCGAGGTTGACCCAGACGTGGCGCTTGCCGCGGGGCATGTTCATCCAGCGTTCGCGTTCCATTGCCACCAGGATCGAGGCCAGGCGCTGCTGCGCGCTCACGTTGATTTCCTTCAGCGTGCCGGCGCCGGCGACACCGTCGGGGTTCAGCCCGTGGGCCTGCTGAAACCGCTGAACGGCCTTTTGCAGGTTGGCATCATAGCTCTGGCTGGTCGAGCGGCGCATGTAGCCCATGGCGATCATCCGGTTGCGAAGCGCGACCACGCGCGCGCCGCTGTCGCCGGGCTGCAGTTTCTTGCCGGGCACCCGCGGGCCCCAGCCGCCCCTGGCCAGACGCTTTTCCATGGCCAGCTTGGCCTTCATCAGCCGAACATACTCGGGCGATCCCGGCGGCAACTGGCGCAGGAATGCCCCCGGCGACGACTTGGAAAAACTGGTGAGCAGGCTCACACCGTCGCGCAGCGGCACGGCGCGCACGATGTCGCGGACGACCTCTCGCGGCGTCAGAACCCCGGTCTGCACATGGCGGGCATAGGTCAGGAAAAGCCGGCTCAACTCAACTTCCACGCGACCAAGGTCACGCTCGGATTTCACGGCGCGCAGATTGGCCCGCAACAGATCGGTGTCATAGGCCGCCTGCGGCAGGCCATGGGTGCCGGCGCCATCCAGCGCCTTGAGCAGCGCCTGCCGGCGCGCCTTGTCGCGCCCGCCCGTGCCGGTCCAGATCGGCTTGTACCCGGTCAGCCGGTAAAAATCGGACAGCGCCGGATCGCGGGCCGCATTTTCGGCAACCGACTGCATGAACGCGGTCACGCGGGCCTGCGCCGGAAAGGCAAAGCCCGCGGCGCCAAGCGTGGTTGCAGCAGCCACACCGCCCAGAAATCGGCGGCGCGTAGACGTGTTCGGGGTCGTCATCAATAAACCTCTTACCCAAAGTCCCAAGATATGGTGGCAGGATACTTCCGAATATGGCCATATTGCAGCCAATCCTCGCAGGCAACAGCCCTCGCAGGGGTTGGTGTCACCCTTCGGCAACAGGTCGATGCAACTTGCATCCACCCCCGTTTCGCGGCGCGGATTGGCGAAATCTTGCCGATATCAATCGGATACCTGAATTTTTCGGGCACCGACCCTTGGCCCGACGCCGCAAATATGTCAGAAGCTGACCTGCGCCTGGGGATGAGGCAAAGCGCCGGAAAGCGCTTTTAACAGGCAAGGACGGCAACGGGGCATGACTGATTCCATGAAGAGTTCGAACACGGGCATCGTGAGCCGCCGGGGCTTGCTCAGGGCATTCGCCGCAACCGCGATCGTTGCAGCACCGACCTACGCAAATGCAGCCGGCTTCCTGCGCGGCGCCGGCGACATCCGCCGCATCCGCATGTATTCCGGCCGCACCGGCGAAAGCCTCGACACGATCTACTGGATCGAGGGCGACTACATCAGGGACGCGCTGAAGGAAATCAACTACTTCATGCGCGACTGGCGCTCGAACGAGACGATCTCGATCGACCCGCGCACCATCGACATCATGGCCGCAAGCCACAGTCTGCTTGATGCAAATGAGCCTTACATGATGCTTTCGGGCTATCGCACGCCGAAAACCAACGCGATGCTGCGCTCGCGTTCAAGGGGTGTTGCCAAGAACTCGCTTCACATGAAGGGCCAGGCCAGCGACCTGCGCCTGAAATCGCGCTCGGTGACACAGATGGCGAGCGCGGCCATTGCCTGCAAGGCCGGCGGTGTCGGCAAGTATCGCCGCTCGAACTTCGTGCATATGGATTGCGGGCCGGTTCGCACCTGGGCGCGCTGACGCGCTTCGCGCCAGACCGCCTGCAGGCCAACCCGGCCCCGCCGCAACGTCCGACAGCCCGTCGGGCGTTTTTTCATCTGCATGTCGTTTTCAAGCAAGACCCGCGGCCCGCCGCCACGCACCACTTTGGTCAATGACCACGCATTGACCAGGACAGGAGCGGCGCGAACCTGGGGCGGCCGCCCGACGGGAGAGCAGGATGAAAGAGACGGCAAGGGTCGTGATCATCGGCGGTGGGATGATGGGCTGCGGGCTGGCCTACCACCTGGGCGACGCGGGCTGGGACGACGTGCTGCTGATCGAAAAGGGCGAGCTGACCTCGGGCTCGACATGGCACGCGGCGGGGCAATGCCCCAGCCTGATCGGCGACTATGCCATGGCGCAGGTGCATCATGCCTCGAACCTGCTCTATCCGCGGCTCGAGGAGCTGACCGGCCAGAACCCCGGCTGGCACGGCTGCGGCGGCATCCGCCTGGCGCTGAGCGAGGCCGAGGTGGACTGGTTCCACCAGATGAAGGGCATCGCGCGCTCGGTCGGCTACCACATGGAGGTGATCGGCCCCGACGAGATCGCCCGGCATCACCCGTTTCTGAACACCGAGGGCGTTCTGGCCGGCGCGCTGACGCTGGACGACGGCCATGTGGACCCGGCAAGTGCCTGCAACGCGCTGGCGCGCGGGGCGCGCAACTTTGGCGTCTCGATCGTCACGAAAACCCGGGTCACGGGGATCGAGCGCGCGCCGGGCGGCGAATGGCTGGTGCAGACCGATAGCGGCAATCTGCGCTGCGAGCATGTGGTGAACGCCGCCGGCTGCTATGCCGGCGAAGTGATGAAATGGGTCGGCGCGCGCGCCCCGATCACCAACATGCAGCACCAGTATATCGTGACCGAACCGATCCCCGAGATCGCCGCGCGCGCGGGCGAGCTGCCGGTGGTGCGCGACCCCTGGTGCTCGGGCTATCTGCGCCAGGAACAGAACGCCGGGCTGATCGGCATCTACGAAACCCCGGCGCGCGAAAGCTGGGAAGCGCGCGGCGGCGTGCCCGACTGGGACAGCGAAAGCGAGCTGTTCGATGCCGACATCGACCGCGTGGCGCCGTTTCTGGAACGCGCCTTTGCGCGCATGCCGATCCTGGCCGAGGCCGGCCTCAAGCGGGTGATCAACGGCGCCATCCCGCACACGCCCGACGGCAACCCGCTGGTCGGGCGCGCGGCGGGCTTGGCGAATTTCTGGATGTGCTGCGGCTCGTCCATCGGCATCGCGCAGGGCGGCGGCGTCGGCAAATACCTGGCGCAGCAGATCATCCATGGCGACGCCGAGATCAACATGCTGTCGCTCGACCCGCGCCGCTTTGGCCCTTATGCGGATGCGGATTACACCCGCGCCAAGTCGTTTCAGGACTACCACCACATGTATGCCGCCCACATGCCCGGCGAGGAACGCCCGGCCGGCCGCCCTGCCCGCACCACCCCGCTTTACGAGGTGCTGAACGCCCGGGGCTGCATCCATACCGAAGGCTTCGGCTGGGAGCGGCCCCGGTGGTTTTCACCGGACGGGCGCGCCGAAACGCCGGGCTTTCGGCGCAACGAAACCCATGCGGCGGTGGCCGAGGAATGCCGCGCGGTGCGCGAGCGCGTCGGGCTCATGGATCTTTCGAGTTTTGCCAAGTTCGACATCTCGGGGCGCGGGGCCGAGGCCTTTCTGAACCGCCTCTACGCCAATCGCATGCCCGCCGAGGGGCGCATCGCGCTGGCGCACCGGCTGAGCGAAGCCGGGCGCATTCGCGGCGAAAGCACCGTCACGCGGCTGGCCGGCGGGCGGTTCTACCTGCTGTCGGGCGCGGCCTGGGAACTGCGCGACCTCGACGCCTTCGCGCGCGCGCGCCAGCCGAACGAAGATGTGACCATCGCCAATGTCACCGACGCATTCGGCGTTCTGGTGCTGGCCGGCCCGCGGGCGCGCGAGGTGCTGGCGCCGCTGACCGGGGCCGGGTTGAGCAACGCGGCCTTCCCCTGGCTGAGCGCGCGCGAGATCACCGTGGCCGGCGTGCCCGTGCGGGCGCTGCGGGTGAACTACCTGGGCGCGCTCGGCTGGGAGTTGCACGCGCCGATGGAGCGGCTCGCCGAGCTTTACGCGGCGCTGTGGCAGGCCGGAGAAGCCCATGGCATCGCCGATTTCGGCCTGCTTGCGGTGAACGCGCTGCGCATGGAAAAGGCCTACAAGGGCATGGGCACGGAACTGACGCCGGAGATCACGCCCGTCGAGGCCGACATCATGCGCTTTGTGAAGATGGACAAGGATTTCACCGACCGCGACGCGCTGGAACACCACGAGGCGATGGCGCTGCGCCTGGTTTACGGCGAGATCGACGCGCGAGGCGCCGATGTGCGCGGCGGCGAGCCGGTGCGCGCAAATGGCAGGGTCATGGGCGTGGCCACCTCGGGCGGCTACGGGCACCATGTGGGCAAGAGCCTGTTCTTTGCCTATGTGGCGCCGGAACACGCCGCGCCGGGCAGCACCTTCGAAATCGGCGTGCTGGACGACTGGCGGCCGGCAACGGTTCTGGCCGCGCCGGCGTTCGACCCGGAGAACGCGGCGCTGCGCGGTTGAGGCCGATTGCGAAGGGCTGCGCCTGCCTGCCCCCCGGCAGGCGCATTCGCGCCCGCCCAGGCAGGCGCAGCCCTCACCGCCTTTCGAAATCTGGCATTCCTGCACCTTGCACTTGGCCGCGCGCCCTTTATGCTTGCATCAAACAACCGGGAAAATACCGCCATGGACAGCATCTTTCAGGGTCTCGGCCAGGCCGTCCGGCTGATCTTCACGCTCGACCCCGACCTTTACGAGATCATCGCCATGTCGCTGCGGGTCACGCTGAGCGCGGTTGCCATTGCCTCGCTCATCGGCCTGCCACTGGGGGCGTGGCTGGCGGTCAACCGCTTTCGCCACCGCCGCGCGACCATCGCCGTGCTGAACGCGCTGATGGGGCTGCCGCCGGTGGTGGTCGGGCTGTTCGTCTACCTGCTCCTGTCGCGCTCGGGCCCGTTCGGCGTGCTCGGGCTGCTGTTCACCCCGACGGCGATGATCATCGCCCAGGTGATCATCATCACGCCGCTGATCGCCTCGATTGCGCATCAGGCGATCCGCGACCTGTGGGCCGAATACCACGACCTGCTGATCTCGATGAACGCGACCCGTGGCCAGCGCATCCGCTCGCTTCTGTGGGACGGGCGCCGGGCGCTTCTGACGGCGATGCTGGCGGGCTTTGGCCGGGCGATTGGCGAGGTCGGGGCGATCATGATCGTGGGCGGTTCGATCGAGCATTCCACGCGGGTGCTGACCACGGCGATCGCGCTTGAAACCAGCAAGGGCAACCTCGAATTCGCGCTGGGGCTCGGGGTTGTGCTGATCGCCCTGGCGGTGGCAGTGAACCTGCTGATCCACACCCTGAGCGGCACCGAGCGCGCGCCCGCCTGGTAAGGCGATTCGCCCGCGCCGGCCGGGCCTTGCGGACATTTTGTCGGCCCGGGGCCGCGCGGCCGGTTGCCGGATGGACAGATTGACCGGACCGGACCGGCGCGGAGCCCTCCCGGCGCCCTGCCCGCAATTTCCTCTGGAAATCTGCGCACTTGCAGGCAAGATGAGCGCAACAGACCAGATCGGACACCGCAGTTGAGCACATTGACAGGCATCCTTGGCGCAACCGACGCCCCGGCCGGGCTACGAGAAGACTCGGCGCGCCCGCTGTTGCCGCTGCGCCTGGAGGGCGCGGTTGCACAGGTGCGCGGCCGGGTTCTGGTGGGTCCGGTGGACCTGACGATCACGCGCACCGGCGTGACCATCGTCATGGGGCCGAACGGCTCGGGCAAGACGACGCTGTTGCGCCTGATGCACGGGCTGCAGCGGCTGAGCGCGGGCACGATCCGCTGGAATGTCCCGGATGACGTAGCGCGCGAGCGGCAGGCCTATGTGTTCCAGGCGCCGATCATGATGCGGCGCAGCGTGCTCGACAACATCGCCTACCCGCTGATCCTGCACGGCGTGGCCCGGCGCGAGGCGCGCGCGCGTGCCGCCGACTGGGCCGAGCGCGTCGGGCTGGGCGCGGCGCTGCAGCGTGGTGCGCCGGTGCTTTCGGGCGGCGAAAAGCAGAAACTGGCGCTGGCGCGCGCCCTGATCCGGCGCCCCGAGATCCTGTTCCTGGACGAGCCCTGCGCCAACCTTGACGGGCGCGCCATGCGCGAGATCGAAGCGATCCTGCTGGATGCCCGCGCCGCCGGCACACGCATCGTGATGGCCACCCATGACATGGGCCAGGCGCGCCGGCTGGCCAGCGAAGTCGTGTTCCTGTATGGCGGCAAGGTGCATGAAAGCGCCGAAGCGGGGGCGTTTTTCGAGGCCCCCGGAACGCCCGAAGCCGAAGCCTTCATCAACGGGGAGATCGTGGAATGACGCGCAGGCTTGTGCTGCTTCTGGCGGTCGTGTTCGCGGGTATCGTCGCAGCTTCGGCGCGGGCCGAGCCGATCAGGGTGGCGGTGACGACCTCGTTTCAGAACTCGGGTCTGGCCGATGTGCTGCTGCCTGAAATCAAGGCCGATACCGGCCTTGATGTGCAGCTCATCGTGGTTGGCACCGGTCAGGCGCTGCGGCTGGGCGCGGCGGGCGATGTGGACGCGGTTCTGGTGCACGCGCGCGCCGCCGAAGAGGCGTTTCTTGCGCAGGGCCACGGGCTGCACCGGCGCGAGATCATGTATAACGACTTCGTGCTGATCGGGCCGGCGGGCGACCCGGCCGGCATTGCCGGGGCCGAAACCGCGGCGCAGGCGTTGCAGCGCATTGCCGCCGCGCAGGTGCCCTTTGTCAGCCGGGGCGATGACAGCGGCACCCACAAGAAGGAACTGGCGCTGTGGAACGCAGCCGGGCTCGCGCCGACGGGCGGCTGGTATCGCCCGGTCGGGGCCGGCATGGGGGCGACGCTGAACACCGCGAGCGCGATGGAGGCCTATGTGATGGCCGACCGGGCCAGCTGGCTGAATTTCGGCAACAAGGGCGGGCTGGCGCTGCTGTTTTCGGGCGACCCGGCGCTGTTCAACCAGTATGCCTTCATCCCGGTGAACCCCGACAAGCATCCGCATGTGCGCGCTGATCTGGCCTTGAAGCTGGAGCACTGGCTGGCCTCGGATCGTGCGCGGGAACTGATTGACGGCTACAGGGTGAATGGTGAAAAGCTGTTTACATTCAATGCGAAACAGCCATGAGCGCATGTAACGGACGCGCTCGGCGCTTCCTGTCGTTCGCTTCTCGCTCCAGCGCGGAACGGCCGACAGGGCGTGACAAGCGCTACTTGTCGGGCACCGCGTGCACCGCGATCTGGTCAAGGCGTGCGTCCTGCGGGCTGATCACCCGGAACTCTTCGCGCACGCCGCCATCGGTCAGACTGCGGGTCACGGTCAGCAGCGTGTTGTCGTCCTGCCCCTCGCACAGTTCGCGCATGTGGCCGATTTCCTCAAGCGCCACTGCGCGAGCCGCATCGATGTCCGGCGCGCCGTAGACCGAAACGAAATGCTGCGCCAGCCCGTCCGCCAGCGCGTCGTGTTCCGCAGGCTCGATGCGCGCCACGGCGACGAAAGTCACCCGCCCGAAGGTCTCAAGCCCCAGCCAGCCGTTGGCAAAGGCCTGGCGTGCCTTGCCGACAAGATCGCCCTCGGTCCAGTCCGAAAACTCGAACCCGCCACTGATCGCCCATTCGCCGGTGCGCGCCGGGGCATGAAAGACCTGCATGTCGCTTTCGTCAAGATGAATAGCGCGGGCTAACTTCATGTTTTCACTCCGTTTTCAAGCAAATCCGTGAGGGGGACAACATGGCTTTCGCTGTCGTTGCGGATTAACATGCCGAACTCTTCGTCGACGCCCAGAAAACGGCCCGAAAATGTCTTGCCCGACAGATCGCGCGTGACGTCCTGTCCGATTTCCTCGACCAGCCCGCGCCACTCGGCATGCAGCGGCTTGGGGCCGTCGCTCTCCAGACGGTTGATCCACACCAATGTGTGCCGCACCCAGGCTTCCAGAAGTCGCGCAGCATCGACAGCGCCGCAGCCCTCAAGGTAAAGGCTGGTCTGATCGGGCGAATAGCCCGGATCGAGCCCCTCCTCCGGGCGCAGGTTCAGGTCGACCCCGACCACCAGCCAATCAGGCACGGTGTCGGGATCATCGCCCGATGCCGCCATCCGCAGCCGGCCGCAGAGGGCGCCATTGACCCGGATGATCCCGTCCCATGTCAGGTGCACGGCCACCTCGGGCGGCGCCAGCGCGCCGAGCGCGTTCTGGAACCCGACGCCACACAGCGGCAGCATGGCGACGGCCTTGCGCAGAGCGACTTCCGGCGCAAAGACAATGGCCGCGCGCAACCGGCTGGCCGAGATGTTGTAGGGCACCAGCCCGGCATCGCAGCCAAGAGCCGCCTGGGCGCAGGCGGTCGCGAAAGGATCGGTGGCGCCGGAAAGCTCATGGGCCTGAAAAAGCGGCGCCAGAGAAACCGGGCACGGGGCGTCGAACAGATCATCCGCCATCAGCCGTTCCCCGCCTCGATCAGGCGCCGGGCCAGCGCGCGGAACGCCTGCGCATGGGCCGAGTTCGGATCGCTCACGACAATCGGCGCGCCGCCGTCGCTGGCGATTCGGATATCCATCGACAGCGGCAGTTCGGCAAGCAGCGGCACGCCGATCCTCTCCGCTTCGGCCGCCGCGCCGCCGTGGCCGAACGTGTGTTCCTCGTGGCCGCAATTGGAGCAGATATGGGTCGACATGTTTTCAATCATCCCCAGGATCGGCACCTCGAGCTTGTTGAACATGTCGATGCCCTTGCGCGCGTCCAGCAATGCAATGTCCTGCGGGGTCGACACGATGATCGCGCCGGTCAGTTCGGCCTTTTGCGCCAGGGTCATCTGCACATCGCCCGTGCCCGGCGGCAGGTCGACGAGCAGAACGTCAAGCGCGCCCCATTGGACCTGCCCCAGCATCTGTTGCAGCGCCCCCATCAGCATCGGGCCGCGCCAGACCACGGCTTCTTCCTCGCGCAGCATCAGGCCGACCGACATCAACGTGACCCCGTGATTGCGCAGCGGCAGGATGGTTTTCCCGTCGGGCGAGGCCGGGTGGCCGCTGACCCCGAGCATGCGCGGCTGGCTGGGGCCGAATACGTCGGCGTCGAGCAGCCCCACGCGGCGCCCTTCGGCCGCCAGCGCCACGGCCAGATTGGACGACACCGTGGACTTGCCAACCCCGCCCTTGCCCGACGCGATGGCGATGATGCGGTCGATACCGGGGATTTTCTGCGCCCCCTTCGGCTCGGCGCTGCGCGCCTTGAGGTCCGGCGGCGGCGCGTTCGCGCTGTGGGCGGTCAGCACGACCGAGACCTGGTCAACCCCGTCCACCGCCGCGACCGCCGCCTCGGCCGCCGCGCGCACCGGCTCCATCTTCGGGGCATCTCCCGGGGCGATCTCCAGCACGAAGCGCACATTGGCGCCCTCGATCATCAGGGCACGCACCATCCCGGCACTGACCAGATCAGCGCCGCTCCTGGGGTCGTCCACGCGCCGAAGCGCCGCCAGAACCGCGTCTCTCTGCACGGTCATGTTACATGAACTCCGGAGGCCAACCGTTTATTCTGCACCGCTTATCTTTCCCTCTACCACATGTTCGAGACCGAGT
This sequence comes from Marinosulfonomonas sp., assembly GCA_026989405.1. GTDB lineage: Bacteria > Pseudomonadota > Alphaproteobacteria > Rhodobacterales > Rhodobacteraceae > JAJRUE01. The sequence goes on from JALSJL010000227.1 coordinate 13,397, forward strand.
TCGGGGATCGTCACAACCGCCCGCACGTCAAAGCTCTGGCCGGCGGTTCTGTCGCCCCCGGCATCGCGCATCGCATCTTCGATCGCCTTTTGCGAGGTCACCCCCACCTGCTTGAGAAACTTGCGCATGGTCATGTTGAATTCTTCGCTCATCCCGGTGCTCCTTTTGAATGCTGATTTGACGCCGAAGGTGGCATCCGCTTAGACAGGTCGCCATGAGACGCCCCGAAAAATATCGCCTGATGTGGTTGCTGGCCGCCCTGGTCCTGGCCTGTCTCGGGCCTGGCCGGGCCGGCCTTGCACAGGAGACCGCGGTCAGCATTCAGGCCGACCGGGCGCTTGTCGACAGCGGGCTGCTGCGGTTTGTCCTGCCGCGGTTTTCCCTGAAAACCGGGATTAACGTCACAACGGAACCAATTGATGAGCCACCGCTTTCCGTCGACCAAGACAGCATAGCCATAACCGACGCGAAGGCGGCGGGCGCCAGGGGCGTGCCGCTTCTGCAGGACCGCTCCGGCAAGGCATATGCCCTTTTGGTGCCGGACGCCCCCGGCCCGCAGGCCGCGCGGCTTGCGAGTTGGCTGCAATCGGAAACCGGGCGCCGCACGATCGCACAATTCACCGTCGACGGCGCGCAGCCGTTCACCCCGGCAAGCCCGGCCGGGACCGCTGCAACGCAGACTGACTTTGCCGGCGACGCCGCAAACGGCCGGGCCGTGTCGCTGGCCAAATGCGGCCGCTGCCATGTGATCGGCGAGGAAAACCGGATGAAGGGCATCGGGTCCACGCCGTCTTTCGGCGCGCTGCGTGCCCTGGCCGACTGGGACGAACGGTTTCAGACATTCTATGTGCGCAACCCGCATCCGGCGGTTGTGCAGGTCAGCGGGATCACCACGCCGTTCACCGCCGCCAACCCGTCGCCGATCGCACCGCTGGAACTCAGCCAGGACGAACTGGCCGACCTGCTGGCCTTTGTCGCGGCGCTTGCGCCGGCCGACCTGGGCTCTCCGATCGTGCATCAGTGATCCTTGCGCTTTGAAAAATAGTCTTCGGTCGTCACGACACGCGGCTTTTCTGCGCCCTGAAACGGGTTGTCGGCAACCTCATACTGCACCCGCACCCGGCAATCCGGGCACATCTGGATCATGCGGGCGGCCTGGCTGGTTGCAAAGACGTCGTGCTTGCCGGCCAGCTTTTCGGTGATCTTTTCGATCGTCGAGCGCACCCCGAAAAGCGCGCCGCATTCGACACAGGCAAATGGCTCTTCCTCGTGCAGCACCCGTTGCGACAGCGCATCGTCGGACAGGTCGAGACGCGGCGCAAGCGTGATGGCGTTTTCCGGGCACAGCCGGGCGCACAGCCCGCATTGCAGGCAGGCGTCTTCCTGGAACCGCAACTGCGGCGCATCGGGGTTGTCGCCAAGCGCCCCGGTCGGGCAAAGCGACGCGCAGGACAGGCAAAGCGTGCAGGCATCGGCATCGACCACAACCGCGCCATAGGGCGCATGGTCGGGCAGCGGCAGCGGCGCGTCCGGTTTGCCGCGCAGGGCCGTGGCCGCGAGCCGCGCAATCTGGCGCCGGCTGCCCATGGGCAGAACCGGCGCGGCCACGTCCAGGCAGGGACCGGGGGGTTCATGGAGCGTGTCGCACAGCGCGTCCGGGTCGTTCAGATCAAGCAGCCGCACGACCTTCTGGCCGGCAATCGCCAGCGCCAGCGCGGCTTCGCCTTCGATCACCGGGCGCTCGCTGTCAGGGGCCAGCAACAGCTCGACCCGGCCGAAGCCGCAGGCCAGCGCCGCCAGCATCTCGGCATGACCAAAACCGGCCAGCGCCGGCACCGACATCGGGACCACATCGGCCGGAAGGCCGCGCCCGAACCGCGCCGCAAGCGAGATCATTTCGCCGCCAAACTCGGCGTCATGCACCAAGAGGCGCGGCGCCGGGCCGCCGCCGGCCTTGCGGAAAGCCTCGGCCATGGTCTGCAGGCGGCGGAAGGTGAATGCACCGTCAGGGGCGTCGAAACTGATCGCACCGGACGGGCACAGGCTGGCACAGGAACTGCAGCCGGCGCAGATCATCGCATCGACGCTCACGAAATCGCCCTGCGGAGATATGGCCCCGGTCGGGCAGTTGTCCAGGCATTTCGAACAGCCTGTGATCTCGGCCCGCGAATGGGCGCAAAGATGCGGCTCGACCCGGACATGCAGCGGTTTTTCGAAGGTGCCGACCATCTGGGCCGCCTCGAACAGCGCCCGCGCCACCGCGCGCGGATCGCGCGGATCGGCGCGCAGATAGCCGTCGCGCTTTTGCGGAGCGGAAAACAGCGGGCGCGCACCGCTGAGATCAACGATGATGTCACAGTCGCTCTGGGCGCCATCGCGCGGCGGACCCAGTTGGAACGGGCCGCGCCCGCCCGGCTCGACCTGGCGCAGGGCGTCGATGCGCAGGGTGAAGTCGCCAAGACTGCCGGTGGCCGATTTCAGCACCCCGGTCACCACGTCAAAGCGCCGGTCCGGCGGAATGTCATCGGCCTCGGGCAGCAGCACTGTGACCGTCAGAACCTCGGCAAGCTGGGCTGCGGCCGGCAGCGCGACGTCGGCGGCCCCCAGAACCAGGCATTGGCCATGAGAGGCCACGTCAACCATCTTGATCATCGGCGCCTCAAGCAGCGCGTCGGCCACCAGCGCGGCCATCTTCGGGCCGGCCCTGTCGGCCTGATCCGACCACCCTGCCCGGTCGCGCAGGTCGACGAAATCGGGGGGCGCGACATCAAGTTCCTGGGCCAGATCCTCGAACAGCGCGGCCTCTTGCTGGCAGGCAATCACGGCCTCGCCCTTTTCGATTTCAGCCGCCGCCCTGGCGATTTCGCTGGTGCAAAGCGCCGAGTGGACGGACGAACAGGCCACCCCGTCGACATGGCCCAGAGCCTTGGTGTCAATCTTTTGGCTGTTCAAACAGTCGCACAAAATCAAACGCTTAGGCATCCATCTTCCCCTGATATCCGGGTGATCGATCATCCTGTCGCCGGATGATTCCCCCCAATCAGATACGCGCGAAACGCCGCCAAGGTAAAGCCATGGGTGTCATTCGGGCCGCGAACTGGCGCGCCGCGCAAGACGGCGCGCGATTCGCTTTTCGGGCGCGCGAATTTCCCGAGGGAAACAGTCAGCCAGAACGGCGGGACTTTTTGTCCGCAACCCGACCCCGGCGGCGCGGTTGCGGGTCGAAATGTCCAGCAATCGAGAGCCGCGAAACCCTTTTTCGGCAAACTGTCAGATTTTGTTTGATCCACGAAACGCTCTCCGCAATCATCATGGCAGCGACGGGTGGCGCAGATGTGTCGGACCGTCGCAGGCATCAGGCCATGCGCATCAGGGAGGGAACGCAACTTGCCGGAGATCAGCATTTCCATGCCGCTCGGGATCGTGGTTCGCAAAAGCCCGGGCGTCACGAAATGGGCCGGCTGGATCTGGCGCGCGGTTGCCGTTCTGCCGGGCGCAGCGCCTGCGAACTGGAAAGTGCTGCGGCGCGAGGGCGAAAGCGTTGAATATCATGCCGCGACCGTGGACCTGGAATTGTGGCGCAGCGAGACCTCGGCTTACCAGAGCGAATTGCTGACTGAAGACCCGTCGATCTATATCGTGATGCGCGAAGCCTCGGGCGCGGCCGATGAGCAGGAGGTCGAGGTCGTGCTGGCCACCGCCTCGCCGTTCGAGGCCCAGGACTATGCCGACACCGGCGAAGAACTGGTTGAACAGGTTTCGATGCCGGCCGGCCTGCGGGCCTGGATCGAAGATTTCATCAGCCGCCATCACCACGAGGAAAAATTCATCAAGCGCAAGCGCGACAAGAAACGCATCGACCTGACGGAGGACGGCGTGGGGGATGCGCGCATTCGCCAGTTGAGCGACGTCTACCGCGCGCCGGCACGCAAGCAGGTGGCGTCATGAGCGCCGCGCCGGCCAGACCGATGGATCGCTGGTCGCGCCGGCGGGCCGCCGTGCGGGCAGAGCAGGAAGCGCTGGAAAAGGCCGAGGCCGCCGCCAGGGCCGCCCGCGAGCAGGGCGAACTTGCAGACAAGAGCGACGAAGACATCCTGCGTGCGCTGGATTTGCCCGACCCCGACACACTGACGTCGGAAGACGATTTTTCCGGGTTCATGTCGGCGAAAGTGCCCGAGCGGCTGCGCCTCCGGGCGCTGCGGCGTTTGTGGCTGAGCGATCCGACGCTGGCAAATGTCGACGGGCTGGTCGACTACGGCGAGGATTTCACCATCGTGGGCGGCGCGCTTGAAAAGGTGCAGACGGCCTACCAGGTCGGACGCGGCTTTGTTGATCGGCTGAGCGAGG
>JALSJL010000228.1 GCA_026989405.1 Marinosulfonomonas sp.
GAGAACAACGGGATGAAGGCCATGTTGAACGCGCCCTCGGCAAAGAACCGGCGGAACATGTTGGGCAGCGAAAAGGCAACGACGAAGGCTTCGGCCACCGGACCGGCGCCAAGGAACGCAGCAATCAGGATGTCGCGCAGGAACCCGAGCACACGGCTGGCCATGGTCCAGCCGCCGACGGTCAGAAACCCGCGCACAAGACGGTTGCCGGCCATCAGGCGCGCGCCCTTTCGGCACCCTGTTCGATGGCATCCAGCAATTTTCGCTCAAGCGCGGCGCGTTTGGCTTCGGAATGCAGCTTCAGGCCCACCATGTCCTTGACATAAAACGTGTCGACCACCTGTTCGCCGTAGGTTGCGATCACGGCAGATGCGATGTTGATGTTGTTGGCTGCCAAAGCGCGCGTCAGGTCGTACAGCAGACCGGGCCTGTCGCGCGTGTCGACCTCGATGATGGTGTAGATTTCCGAACCCTCGTTGTCGAATGTGATGCGGGTCGGCACCCGAAAAGCGCGCTCGCGTTTCTTGATCTTGTCGCGGTCTTTCAAGGCGTCGCGGGGCTGGATTTCGCCCTTCAGGGTTTTTGAAATCATGTTTCTCAGGCGTGGCAGGCGCGATTTGGCATAGGGCTTGCCCTCGCCATCCTGCAGCCAGAACACCGCGGTGGCATACCCGTCCCTGGAGGTATAGGTGCGTGCATCCACGATGTTGGCCCCCACCAGCGCCAGGGCACCGGCAAGGCGCGAGAATATCCCGGGGTGGTCGGCCAGCGCGAAACAGGCGCGCGTTGCGTCGCGATCGTTGTCTGGAAACAGGTCAATGCGAATTTCGCTGTCGCCAATGTCGGACAGCAGTTTTGCGAATGTCACATGGGCCGAGGTCGGCAGGCCTTGCCAATACGGCGCATAGTGGCGCGAGGTTTCGTGGCGAAGGGCCTTCTTGTCCCAGTCGGGCAAGGCGTTCCGAAGCGCCTTTCTTGCCGCATCGGCCCCCTTGCGCGCGTTTACTTCCTCCAGGCCGTTTTCCAGCGCATCGACGGTCTGGGCGTAGAGGTTGCGCAGCAACACCGCCTTCCAGTTGTTCCAGGTTGTCGGGCCGACGCCACGAATGTCACACACCGTCAGCACCGTCAGCAGGTCAAGGCGTTCGCGGGTTTTCACGGCCTTGGCAAAGTCTCGCACCGTGCGCGGGTCGGAAATGTCGCGCTTCTGCGCCACGTCCGACATCAGCAGATGGTTGCGTACGAGCCATGCCACGTTGCTGACCTCGGCCTTTTTCAGCCCCAGCCGCGGCGCGACCTTGCGCGCGATCTTTTCGCCGAGGACGGAATGGTCTTCTTCGCGCCCCTTGCCGAGATCGTGCGCAAGAAGGGCTGTATAGAGCACCTTTCGGTTCACGCCCCGCTTGAGGATACCACTGGCAATCGGCAATTCTTCCACCAGTTCGCCACGCTCGATCTGGGCCAGCGTCGAGATGCACTGGATGGTGTGCTCGTCCACCGTATAGCTGTGATACATGTTGAATTGCATCATCGCGACGACTGGCTCGAACTCTGGGATGAAGGCGGCCAGAACGCCCAGCTCGTTCATTCGGCGCAGGGCACGTTCGGGATTGCCGTGTTTCAGCAGCAGCCCCATGAATATCTTGCCCGCTTCCGGGTCGTTGCGCATGTCGTCATCGATCAAGTCGAGATTGGCGGCAATCAGGCGCATGGCGTCGGGATGCAGCAGGTAACCGGTGCGCAAGGCCTCGTCGAAGATGCACAGGATGTTCAGCTTGCTCTTCAGAAAGCGTTTCTCACTGGTGACCGTGAGGCGATTCTGAACGACTTTCAGGCCGTCGCGCACCTTCTTGCGCCGCCTGAACAGCCCGACGAGGCGCGGTTCGGTCTTGATGTGGTTGGCTTCCAGTCCGGTCAGGAAAATGCGGGTCAGTTCGCCGACGCGGGTGGCGTGGCGAAAATAGTCCTGCATGAAATGCTCAACCGCGCGCCGACCGCCCTTGTCGGCATACCCCATGGCCGTGGCCACCTCGACCTGAAGGTCGAAGGTCAACTGGTCCATCGCGCGGCCGGTGATCAGGTGCAGGTGCGTGCGCACCGCCATCAGGAAATTCTCGGCCTCCAGAAGGCTGTCGTATTCGTCCTGCGTGAACAGTTTCAGACGCACCAGTTCGCGGGTCTCACGCACGCCATGAACGTATTTCGCAATCCAGAACAGCGATTGCAGGTCGCGCAGCCCGCCCTTGCCTTCCTTCACGTTCGGCTCGACCACATAGCGCTGGCCGCCCTGCTTGCGGTGGCGTTCAGAGCGTTCGGTCAGTTTTGCTTCGATGAACTCGGCGGCCGTGTTGCGAAACAGGTGTTTGCGCAATTCGGTCGCCAGTTCTTCGGCCAGTCCCCTGTCTCCGTCAAGAAAACGGTGTTCCAGCAGGGCGGTGCGGATGGTGAAGTCTTCGCGTCCCAAACGCAGGCAGTCTTTGACGGTACGGCTGGCGTGGCCGACTTTCAGATGCAGATCCCACAGGATATAAAGCATGCTTTCGATCACGCTTTCGGCCCAGGCCGTCATTTTGTAGGGCGTCAGGAAAAGCAGGTCGACATCGGAAAACGGCGCCATTTCGGCGCGCCCATAGCCCCCGACGGCCAACAACGCGAGACGTTCGCTCTTGGTGGGGTTGGCCAGCGGGTGCAGCTTCCTGGTGGCGACGTCCAGAACCGTATGGATCAGGCAGTCGGTCAGGTAGGC
>JALSJL010000229.1 GCA_026989405.1 Marinosulfonomonas sp.
GGCGCAAATCGCGCAATGCGCTGTATCGGCGGGTGCTGGCGCGCTACGTGCAGATGGCCACGGCGGCGGGCGTGGCGCAGGCGGTGTTTCCCGAAGGCGGGTTGAGCCTGGATGGCCGGGTCGGGCCGCCGAAACTGGGTTTGCTGAACTACATCGTCTCGGAGTTTGTTCCCGGCGAAAGCCGTGACGTGACCTTTGTGCCGGTCGGGCTGAACTATGATCGGGTTCTGGAAGACCGGGTTCTTGTGGCTGCCGGAAAGTCGGGCAAGCGCAAGTTCCGGTTTCGCTGGAGTTCGGCTTTGCGCTATTTCCTCAAGCATATCTGGCAACGCCTGACGGGCCGGTTCCTGCGCTATGGCTATGCGGCCGTCAGTTTTGGCGCACCGTTGTCCCTGGAAGAGTTTTCGCGTGGAAAATCCGGGGACCAGACCGAGGCGATCGGCGAAGAGCTCATGGCGCGCATTCGTGCCATCGTGCCGGTTCTGCCGGTGCCCCTGGTTGCCCAGGCGCTGCTGGCGGCTGACGGGCCGGTTGGCCGTGATGAAATTGTCCGAACCGTATGCGCCCGGGTGAAGGCCATGCTGCAACACGGCACCCATGTGCGCCCGGCAGGCGGAACGCCCGAGGAAGAGGTCGAAGTGGCCATCAACCATTTGCTGATGCGCCGGATGATCTCTGAAACGCCCGACGGCCTGGTCGCGGTTGAAGAGGAACGGCCGCTGCTGGAATTCTATGCGGCCTCGATTGAACATTTTCGCCGGGACGAGCCGAGACCACCGCTGGTCCATCCCGATGCGCCGGCTGTGAAATCGACCGGCGGGGCGCAGGAAAATTCTGCACCCGCTCGGTCATAAAATTTCAATCGGGCCATTCTGCTTGTTGCAATATTGCGCATGGAACGCTAATTCACAGATCATGACGCCGCGATTCTGCATTGCGGCATGAATTGTAGGAGTCTGCTTGCCGTGAGTGCTGTCGCTGAAACTGTCTTTGACTACGATGCGCCCGAAAAGGATCTGTATGAGCTTGGAGAAATCCCGCCAATGGGGTTTGTTCCAAAGCAGATGCACGCATGGGCGATCCGGCGCGAACGCCACGGCGAGCCGGACAAGTCCATGCAGGTCGAAATTGTCGATGTCCCCGAAATCGACGGGCACGAAGTGCTGGTTCTGGTGATGGCCGCCGGGGTCAATTACAATGGTGTCTGGGCCGGCCTCGGCATTCCGGTCAGCCCGTTTGACATTCACAAGGCCGACTACCACATCGCGGGTTCGGATGCCGCGGGCATCGTTTGGGCCGTCGGCGACAAGGTCAAGCGCTGGAAGGTCGGCGACGAGGTGGTCATCCACTGCAACCAGGACGATGGCGACGACGAAGAATGCAACGGCGGCGATCCGATGTTTTCGCCCAGCCAGAGGATCTGGGGCTATGAAACCCCGGACGGCTCTTTTGCGCAGTTCACCCGCGTGCAGGCGCAGCAACTGATGCCGCGCCCCAGGCATCTGACCTGGGAAGAAAGTGCTTGCTACACCCTGACGCTGGCCACCGCCTACCGCATGCTGTTCGGCCACCACCCGCATGAATTGAAGCCCGGACAGAACGTGCTGGTCTGGGGCGCATCCGGGGGGCTCGGGTCGTTTGCGATCCAGCTGATCAACACGGCGGGCGCCAACGCCATTGGCGTCATCAGCGATGAAGACAAACGCGAATTCGTCATGTCGCTCGGGGCCAAGGGGGTCATCAACCGCAAGGATTTCGATTGCTGGGGGCAACTGCCCAAGGTCAACACCGACGAATACAAGGCCTGGTTCGGCGAGGTGCGCAAGTTCGGCAAGGCGATCTGGGATATTACCGGCAAGGGTGTCAATGTCGACATGGTGTTCGAGCACCCCGGAGAGGCGACCTTTCCCGTCTCGACATTCGTTGTGAAGAAGGGCGGGATGGTTGTGATCTGCGCCGGCACCACGGGCTACAACCTGACGATGGATGCGCGGTATGTCTGGATGCATCAGAAACGCATTCAGGGCAGCCATTTTGCACATCTGAAACAGGCCGCCGCGGCAAACAAGTTGATGGTCGAACGCCGGATCGATCCCTGCATGTCCGAAGTGTTCCCGTGGGAAGAAATTCCCGAAGCGCACATGAAGATGCTTCGAAACGAGCACAAACCGGGCAACATGGCCGTTCTTGTTCAAGCGTCGCGGACAGGTCTTCGGACCCTGGAAGACGTGCTGGAGCATCAACCAGAATAGCGAATCACCCGCTGACTGTATCGGGCGCGGAAACAGTGAGGCGCTTTCCGGAATATTGGCGTTTCAGGCGGTAAATTCGGTGACTTCCAAGATGCGACCTCCCCATTATTGGGGAGTTCAAATTCGCGAATTTTGTGTTTTTCAGGCACATGCTATGGTTGTATTAACTTCTCGTTAACCATTCTTAAAGAGACTGACATGGCAGATGACTGGATAATCGACGTACTTGCTGACTTGAAGGCATTTGCGACAAAAAATGGACTATCGGCGCTTGCCGATCAGCTTGAGGATGCCGTTCTTGTTGCGGCTACCGAAATCTCGACGCTGGAAGGGCAGAGCCGGGCATTGGCAGGTTGGGACGTTGAAGACTCTGGAAAATCTAATAGAAGGGTTGCAACGCGCTGCTGACATAGCAGAACTCCAATCCGCGACCGAGAGTTTCCGCGACCACTTCGGCATCTCGCATA
>JALSJL010000230.1 GCA_026989405.1 Marinosulfonomonas sp.
AAGCGCAGGTTGAAGCTCTCTTTCTTGAGCTCTTCGAGCTGCTCACGCAGCTGGTCGAGCGTCTTTTCTCTCAGTTCAGCGGCTTTCATCGCCTTGTCCTTTTTTCAACATCACCGGCGGGCCCTTCCCGTGCAACACGCACAACAAAGGTCACCCCGATTCCCGGTGGAGTCCGTGGTGAAGGCTGGGCAATACTAGGGAAAGGGGCATGAGGCAAGCCCCAATACACGAATTTGCACCGCTTTTCCCAGAAAAAAAGAGCCCCCGCCGGTTTCCTGGCGAGGGCATGTCTCTCTCCTGGGCAGGCTGGGTACGGGCTGCGGATTTTGCGGCAAATCCCGCTACACCGCCGCCGCGCCTGGGCGCCGTTACCAGTCTTCGCGCACCACGGTGCGGGTCTTGACCGGCAGTTTCATCGCTGCCAGGCGCAGGGCCTCGCGGGCGGTCTCGTCATCGACGCCGTCGATTTCGAACATGATCCGACCCGGCTTGACCTTGGCGGCCCAGAAATCGACCGAACCCTTACCCTTACCCATCCGAACTTCGGTCGGCTTGGAGGTGACCGGGGTGTCGGGGAAGATGCGGATCCAGACCCGGCCCTGGCGCTTCATGTGCCGGGTCATGGCCCGACGCGCCGCTTCGATCTGGCGCGCGGTGATGCGGTGCGGCTCAAGCGCCTTCAGCCCGAACGAGCCGAAATTGAGGTCGGAGCCGCCCTTGGCCTGGCCATGGATACGGCCCTTGAACATCTTGCGATGCTTGGTGCGTTTTGGTTGCAGCATATCCTGCCCTCCTTACCGACGGCCGCCGGCGCCACGTGGGGCCGGACCTTCCTGGAGTTCCTGTTGACGACGATCGCGTGCAGCAGGGTCATGCTCCATGATTTCGCCTTTGAAAATCCACACCTTGATGCCGATAATACCATAGGCAGTGCTTGCCTGAACCGACGCATAGTCGATATCGGCGCGCAAAGTGTGCAGCGGCACCCTCCCCTCGCGATACCATTCGGTGCGGGCAATCTCGGCGCCACCAAGGCGGCCGGCAACATTGACCCGGATGCCGAGCGCGCCCATGCGCATGGCGTTTTGCACCGCGCGTTTCATGGCACGGCGGAAGCTGACGCGCCGCTCAAGCTGCTGGGCGATGCTTTCGCCGACCAGTTGCGCGTCCAGCTCGGGCTTGCGCACCTCGACGATGTTGAGGTGCAGCTCGCTGTCGGTCATCTTGGCGATCTTGCGGCGCAGGGTTTCGATATCCGCGCCCTTCTTGCCGATGATGACGCCGGGGCGTGCGGTATGGATGGTGACACGGCACTTCTTGTGCGGGCGCTCGATGATCACCCGGCTGATTCCGGCCTGTTTGCACTCTTCATTGATGAAATCGCGAATTTTCAGGTCTTCGAGCAGCAGATCGCCGTAATCCTTGGTGTCGGCGTACCAACGGCTATCCCAGGTGCGGTTGACCTGAAGGCGCATGCCGATCGGATTGACTTTGTTACCCATTAGGCTTGCTCCTCGACTTGACGCACCTTGATGGTGATTTCCGCGAACGGCTTCAGGATCTTGCCAAACCGGCCCCGTGCACGCGGACGCCCGCGCTTCATGGTCAGGTTCTTGCCGACCCAGGCTTCGGCGACGATCAGCTCGTCCACATCCAGCCCGTGGTTGTTTTCAGCATTGGCAATCGCCGATTGCAGACATTTCTTTACGTCCAGCGCGATGCGCTTTTTCGAGAATGTCAGGTCGGTCAGCGCCTGCTCGACCTTCTTGCCACGGATCATCTGGGCAACCAGGTTGAGCTTTTGGGGGCTCACACGAAGCATGCGGGTTTTCGCCATGGCCTCGTTATCCGCACAGCGGCGGGGATTTTTCGTCTTGGACATGACTTACCTCCGCTTTGCTTTTTTGTCGGCCGCATGGCCGTAATAGGTGCGCGTCGGCGAATATTCACCGAACTTCTGGCCGATCATCTCCTCGGTGACCAGCACCGGGATATGCTTGCGACCATTATAGACACCGAAGGTGAGACCCACGAACTGGGGCAGGATGGTGGAGCGGCGCGACCAGATCTTGATGACCTCGTTGCGACCCGATTCACGGGCTTTCTCGGCCTTTTTGAGGACGTAGGAGTCGACAAAAGGCCCTTTCCAGACAGAACGTGCCATGTCTTAACGCCTCTTCTTGCGCGCGTGACGCGAGCGGATGATCAGCTTGCTGGAAGCCTTTTTCTTGTTGCGGGTCTTGGCGCCCTTGGTGGGCTTGCCCCAAGGGGTCACCGGATGACGGCCGCCCGAGGTACGGCCTTCGCCGCCGCCATGGGGGTGATCGACCGGGTTCATCACCACACCGCGCACCGAGGGGCGCTTGCCCTTCCAGCGGTTGCGCCCGGCCTTGCCGAGGTTCTGGTTGCTGTTGTCCGGGTTGGACACGGCACCAACGGTGGCCATGCATTCCTGACGCACCATGCGCAGCTCGCCCGAACTCAGACGGATCTGGGCATAGCCGCCATCGCGGCCCACGAACTGGGCGTAGGTGCCGGCGGCGCGGGCAATCTGACCACCCTTGCCGGGTTTCATCTCGATATTGTGCACGATGGTGCCGATCGGCATGCCCGAAAACGGCATCGCATTGCCGGGCTTGATGTCGGCCTTGGCCGAAGCCACGACCTTGTCGCCAACTGCCAGGCGCTGGGGCGCGAGGATATAGGCCTGCTCGCCAT
>JALSJL010000231.1 GCA_026989405.1 Marinosulfonomonas sp.
CAACCGACCCCAGGATCATGCGCGCCGCCGCAGACCCGGTCGGGCCGGAAAATGACCCGACCATCCTCGACGGAAGCAACTGGGCGGATCAGATCATCTGCGCCTGGGGAACCCATGGCGAATTTCTGAACCGCGGGCCCCAGGTGCGGGCACGGCTGGCCGCCACCGGCAAACGCCTTTTCCATCTGGGACTGACCAAACAGGGCCATCCAAGGCACCCGCTTTATGTGGCCTATGCGTCCAGCCCCCAGGAATGGACGGCAGGAGCGCGTGGCTGAACAGGAGGTCGTCAGGTGGGCCCAAGCGTGATGATGATGTCAGCGGCGGTCACCTGCCGGGCATCGACCAGGACCGCCACCAGTTCATCATCGAGGAAAATCAGACTGTCTTCATCGTTCTCGGCCAGTTCGATCCGCACGTCATTCGCGCTGTCCGCACTGGCCTCCGGCACGGAAATCTGCAGCACGTCCTGGCCTGGTTCAAAGCCGGAAATCTCGGTATAGCCAAGCCCCGTGTCCTCGGCCAGGTTCAGCCAGGTATCCCCGCCGGCGGTGTCAATTTCGTCAATCGGCAGCAGCACGTCTTCCGGGTCTGGCGGCACCTCCCCGGAGGGTGTGTCGATGTCATCAACCGGTGTCAGGATCGTCCCTGGATCGGGAACCGTCGCCCCGGGTTCGTCATCTTCGATCACGGGCGCCAGCACGTCATCCGGATCAGGCGGCACCTCATCCGGGGGGGCATCTTCCGGGTCAAGCAGCAGATCGTCGGGGGGGGCCAGTTCGCCGGCCCCCTGATCGGTAACCGGTTGCGTCAGTTCGATTGCCGGAAGCGGCGCTGTTGAGCCGGCGCCACTCGTGTTGTCTGACTCTTCTGCATCATCTGCCATATCAGGCTCTGACAGAAACGCCAGCGGCAGCAGCCCCAGCAATAAAAATGCAAATTCCATAACTGTCCCCTGATGTCACGGCCGCATTCAATCTAGCACGGAACGGACGGAGAACATCATAATTTATGCAGAAATGTTTAATGAAATCAGAGCTATCTGCCCATCCTTCTGCGGATCACGGATGAATTTGCACTTCGATCAGATTGAAATCCGCCAGGGTTACATCGCGCGCATTGGGGATGCACAGCATCTGCGTGCCATTCATGGTGAGCACCTTTTCGCCTGACCGGAAACCGTCGAGCAGCTCGAAGGCCGGGTCCGGGGTCAGCTCCGGGTCGAAGGCCAGCACGATCGTTTCCGACTCGCGGTCGAATTCACGCAGCTCGACCGGACGGCCGCGCCGGATCGGGCGACCCCGGCGCAAAAGCTCCATGATATCCGGGCCCGACACGGGAGCACCCTCGGTCGAGCGCCCGGTTTCGGACAATGGTGTTGTTCTTGTGGTGTCGTCGATCATCTTGTTTTCTCGTCGGACTGACTGGCACAACGCGTCATCCGTGACCGACCATCAACCGCATCTCGCCCCATTCTTCAATATCCAACCGCGGCCAAAACGGTGTTTCCCGCACAGGGAAACAATCGCGCCGCTTGGCATTGCCGCGAATTTTCCGTTAGTCTGAAGGCACTTGCGGGCAGGTCGGGCAAACGAAAAGGAGAGCGTATGAACAATGAACCAGATGACGAGTGCTCGGAAATTGCCGCCTTGCGCAAAGAGCTTGCCCGGCTGAACTCGCAACGGTTCTTTCGGATCTACACCTCGTTGCCGCGGCTGGTTGGCTTCAGTTTTGCGCGCGGGCTGGCATTTGGCCTCGGCTCGGTCATCGGCGCAACCATACTGGTTTCGTTTCTGGCCCTGTTCCTGACCCGGATCGACTTCATCCCGATCATCGGCACCTGGGCCAGGGAAATTGCCGAACAGATGGAAGCCGCCAAATGACGAATGCGTCTTTCCAAGCCGGGCGTAATTGACTATATGCGCGCATCCGCCCTGCATCCGCCGGGCGGGTGATTCCACCGGACCCTGCTGGACGACATCCCGGCTTGCGCCCGCAACCCTTTGATCAAAAAGGAGAACCCGATGTCGATTACTGCTGAAGAGAAGCAACGCATCATGAAGGAATTCGCCACCAAGGAAGGCGATACCGGCAGCCCCGAGGTGCAGGTGGCGATCCTGTCAAGCCGCATCGCGACGCTGACCGAGCACTTCAAGACGCACAAGAAAGACAACCATTCGCGCCGTGGTCTGCTGATGATGGTGGCCCAGCGCCGCAAGCTTCTGGACTATGTGAAGGGCAAGGACGAGAAGCGCTATCAGGACCTGATCAAGCGCCTGGGCCTGCGCCGCTGAGCGCGATCTGCCCGAGATTTGCACGACCGGAACGCGCCCTTTTGGGGCGCGTTTTTCGTGGGGCAGAGCGCCGGTTGACGGGCGATGTCGGGTATATGAATTCCATATGAAAAGCACATGACCCGCATATGAGGTCTGGCCGGAGCGGCCCGGCGGGTTAACCCCGCGCGCGGTGGGTGAGTGGCGCGCGTGTTGACGGAGCGGCGGCGGGGGGTGCGCGGTGGCGAGGGGTGTTCGGATGGCCTGACGGTTCCCCCGAGGGCAGTGCGCGGACCTCGGGGTGGGCGTGTAGCGCCCACGTCACGCTGGAAGCCTGCCTTTGGCACGACGGGGGAGGTCCGGGCGCTGCCTCTCGGGTATTGCAAAGCAATACCCTGCCGGCAGTCGATTGCAGGAAATCGCCGAGAGGCCGGCGG
>JALSJL010000232.1 GCA_026989405.1 Marinosulfonomonas sp.
AGGCTGAAGCGAAAGTGCTTGAAATCGACGGCATCGACAACGTGCTGGTTACCATGAGCACGGCTTCAACCTCTTCCGCCCCGCAAAAACCCGAATTGCCGAAGCTGCCGAACAAACCGGACCGGCCGGTCGGCCCGGACATGCGCCCCGCTTCAGCCGCAATTCCCGGCGTCCAGTCCATTGTGGCCGTCGCCTCGGGCAAGGGGGGCGTCGGCAAGTCGACAACCTCGGTGAACCTCGCTCTCGGGCTGCGTGCGCTCGGGCTGAAGGTCGGCCTGCTGGACGCCGACATCTACGGCCCGTCCATTCCGCGACTGATGGGCATCACCGACAGGCCGGCGATTGAAAATGACCGGATCGTGCCCATCGAAAAATTTGGCATCAAGGTGATGTCGATGGGGTTCCTGATCGACGAAGATTCGCCTGTCATCTGGCGCGGGCCGATGATCATGTCGGCACTGATGCAGCTGGTCAACGAGGTCGAATGGGGCGAGCTGGACGTGCTGGTGCTGGACATGCCGCCGGGCACCGGGGACGCGCAACTGACCATGGCGCAACAGGTGCCGCTGGCCGGGGCCGTCATCGTGTCGACCCCGCAGGATCTGGCGCTGATCGACGCGCGGCGCGGGCTGAAAATGTTCAAGAACGTCGACGTGCCGGTGCTTGGCATCATCGAAAACATGAGCACATTCATCTGCCCCCATTGCGGCAAGTCATCCGAAATTTTCGGCCATGGCGGAGCCAGGGAAGAAGCCGCGAAACTTGGCGTGATGTTTCTTGGCGCCATTCCGCTGCACATGGATATCCGCAAGTTTTCGGACGAGGGTCTGCCGGTCGTTGTTGCCGAGCCGGACGGGCCGCATGCCAAGACCTTCAAGGACATCGCTCTGAAAGTCGCGGCCCTGCTGGAACCCGACGACGAGGAAGACGACTAGAGCCTGTCGCGTTCACTCGTATTCACGCGAAACGCTCCAACGTCTTGTTTTCGCATGTCCCGAAAGCTCAAGACCGGTTCCCACTTTTGAGCGACATGCTTTGGCCGACACTGACAAGACAGGGCTCGCCCGGCAAGCGCCGGGCGATGTTGCCGGGATCGATCAGTCGCGCATCACCAGCCATTCCATTGTCTTGATGCCGACAATGCCGCCAAGCACGATGAACACGACGGCGATCAGCGAACCCGCCGCAAGCGTTGAAATGCCCGTCAGCCCCTGCCCGATCGTGCAACCCAGCGCCAGCACGCCCCCGATACCCATCAGCGCCGCGCCAAACAGGTTGCGCCGCGTATCCTGCGCATCCGAAAACGTCGCCCAGCGAAAACTGCGCGAGGTGATGGCGGAAACAAACGCCCCCAGCAGCGCCCCCAACAGGGTCACGACGCCAAAGCCCGGCGCGCCCAGGGCCGAATAGCGCATCAGGTAGTCAAGCGTGTCACCGGTCGGCCGCACATAGCTCAGTGAAATCAATGCAACCGGGGTATCGGCAAAGTCATCCTGGGCCAAGCCGGTCAGCATCCAGCCCGCAAGCACCGCGATACCAATGCCGACCCCGGCAATCAGGTGGCTGGGGGAAGAGCGAAAGCCCGCATCCTTGAAACAGAAGACCAGCAGGCCGGCCACGAAGGCGACCAGCACGATCAGCGTGCCGGTAGAGGCCTCAAGCCCCGTGGCGCCTGCCAGAAGCTCACCCATCCCCTGCGTTTCAAAACCGGCGTCGCCAAGGTTGACCATCGAGGGGCTGAAAAGGGCCACGCGCGTGGGACCAAGCAGGCCGCCGATCGTCATATAGGCAAAAAGCCCGATCACGATCAGGATCACCAGCGACCGCAGGTCGCCTCCGCCAGCACGCACCAGGTTCTTGGAAACACAGCCACCGCCGAACACCATACCGATGCCGAACAGAAAGCCGCCGACCATGTTGCCGAGCCAACCAAAGTTCGGGACAAGATACATCGAGGTGGCAAAGTCTGCGACGCCCGCGCGCGGCATCAGGTAGACGCCAACCATCGCCACGGCAATCGCCAGCATCCACGAGCGAAAACGCCGGTAATCGCCAAATGACAGGATGTCTGACAAAGAGCCCATCGTGCAAAAATTCGTGCGGTGCACAATGAAGCCGAACAGGAAGCCGATCAGCAATCCGCCCCAACCGATGTAAAAAGCCGGCTGGTCAATGACCAGCTCTCGCCAGGTATCAATCATGGTATCCCCCGTTTTGATTTCGCCGTCCGGCGGTCAGCCACAATGGTGGCGCGGCCGGTTTGGCAAGACATCTGCACGAATTAGCATGTGATCAAGCATCGGGCAAAGAGTATCGCCCGCACTTTCGCGTGTGGTGCCTTCTAAAGCGTCTCGCGTGCCGTCAAACCCATTGAAAAGACAGACTGATCCTGTTCCGAGAACCAGCGCAGCTTGTCGCGCAGCTCGACCACGGAGCCGATCACGATCATGGCCGGCCCCTTCAGCTCTTCGCGCTCTGCGACCTCGTGCAGATCGCTGACCGTGCACACGGCTACGCGCTGATTCGGCCGGGTGCCATTGTCGATGATCGCTGCCGGTGTGGCCGGATCAGCGCCGCGTTTCACGAACTGGTCGGACAGGTCCTTGAGGCTGGACAGCCCCATATAGACCGCCACGGTCTGGCCCGGGCGCAGCAGCACCTCCCAATCGAGGCCAAGCACCCCTTCGCGCCCATGCGCAGTGACGAATA
>JALSJL010000233.1 GCA_026989405.1 Marinosulfonomonas sp.
GCCAGTCGCTGCGGTCCATCATATCCATCATGTCGCTATCGGCAAAGACGGCAGTGGTGGTCAGCGCAGTGGTCATGACCAGCGCGGTCATCTTGGTGAATGTCATATCGGGTTTTCCTCCAGATTGTGCCAGCTCCCTGCTGGCTCCCGTTGGGCCGGAACCTCCATTCCGGCCGGGGCGTGCTTGCAGATGCCGCCCCTTGCCCGGGAATAAAGCCGGGGTGGCGGGGCAGGGTTCAACTGCTGCGGGCAGAAAATATCCGGGTTGCGGCCAGAAAATCCGCGCCATGGGTCGAAACGGGGACAAAGCGGCGCGGGGCGTGTTCCCGTTTCAACACAGGGTGGGGGCGGGGAGGCCATCCGAATTGGCGCGCCCGAAGCGGTCCGGGCGCGATGGCCGTGTCATCGGGCGCAATGGCAGCCATGGGCTGCGGCAGAGGGCGGGCCGAATGCCTACCCGCCCTCGCTGAACGCTTCGCGCGTCAGCCCGTGTTTCTGCATCTTTTCATACAGCGCCTTGCGCGACAGGCCGAGCGCCTCATAGGTTTCCTTCAGGCGCCCGCCATGGGCTGTCAGGCTGGCGGCAATCAGCGATTTTTCATGCGCGGCGATGCGGTCGGCCAGCCCGTCGCCCCGGGCCGCGTCCAGCGGGCCGATATCGAGATCCAGCCCAAGCGCGAAGCGATCCGCCGCATTGCGCAATTCGCGGACATTGCCGGGCCAGGGCCGGGCCGCAACGGCATTCAGGATGGCCCCCGGAATGTCGCGGGGCGGACGTTTGTAGCGGGCGGCGGCCTCGGCCACCAGATGCACGAACAGGCGTGGCACATCCTCGCGCCGCTCGGACAGATCCGGCATGCGGATGGTCACGACATTCAGCCGGTAGAGCAGATCGGCCCGGAAATCGCCCGCCTCGGCGGCGGCTTTCAGATCCTGCTTGCTGGCGGCGATGAAGCGCACATCCAGCACCACCGGGTCATTCGAGCCAAGCCGGGTAATCACCCGGTTCTGGATCGCGTGCAGCAGTTTCGCCTGCACCGGTTGCGACATGCTTTCGATTTCATCGAGGAATACGGTGCCGCCACGGGCATGTTCGAACCGGCCATAGCGGGGTCTTGTGGCTCCGGCAAAGGCCCCGGCCTCATGGCCGAAAAGCTCGCTTTCGATCAGGTCGGCGGGCAGGGCGGCGCAGTTGATATGCACGAAGGGCTTGCCGGCACGCTTTGAGGCGCGGTGCAGGGCGCGGGCCGCGACTTCCTTGCCGGTGCCGGTGGCCCCTTCGATCAGCACATCGGCCTCGGTCGCGGCAATGGCGCGGATCTGGCTGCGCAGGCGCACCATGCCCTCGGATCGCCCGGTCAGCCGGGCCTCGATTGCGTCGCGCCCGCCGACCTGGCTGCGCAGGGCGCGGTTTTCCAGGGTCAGGCGGCGCTTGTCCAGCGCCCGCTGCACGGTGGTGACAAGGCGCGCCGGCGCATAGGGTTTTTCGATGAAATCATAGGCCCCGTCGCGCATCGATTGCACCGCCAGATCGACATCGCCATGGCCGGTGACCAGGATGACCGGGATTTCGGGGTCGATCTCCAGCGCCCGCGCCATCAATGTCAGCCCGTCCATTCCCGGCATCCGGATATCGGTGACCAGCACGCCCGCGAAATCGCGCGCCACATGGGCCAGCGCCGCCGCCCCGTCGGCAAAGCAGGAGACGCTCAGATCCTCCAGCTCGAGGCTTTGTGCCGCAGCCAGGCGCAGGTGGTCCTCGTCATCGACAAACAGGATGGTTTCAGCACTCATTCGGCGGCCACCTCATCTGACGCGGCAACCGCCTCCAGATCGACGACAAAGACCGCGCCGCCATCGGAATGGTTATGGGCCGTCAATGTGCCGCCGAAATCGCGCACGATATTATAGGAGATCGACAGCCCGAGCCCGAGGCCCTTGCCGGGGCTTTTGGTGGTGAAGAAGGGATCGAAAAGCTGCTCTTGTGCGCGGCGCGACAGGCCGCTGCCATGGTCGCGCACCCGGATCTGCCAGCGCGCGCCCGCGGCGACAATGTCAATCTCGATACGCGGATGGTCGGTCTCTTCCATTGCGTCCAGCGCATTCGACAACAGGTTGACCAGCACCTGTTGCAGCCGCACCTGGCCGCCCATCACCATGATTTCGGCCGCGGGGCGGGCAAAGACAATTTCCGCACCCGCCGCCGAAATGCGCCCGTCCATCAGCGCCAGCGCATCATCGAGCACCGAGAGCAGCGGGATCGGGCCGATCCTTTCCTGCGGGCGCCGCGCGAAATTGCGCAGATGTTTCGAGATCGCGGCCATGCGGTCGGCCATCTGCGAGATCAGCCCGACATTGCGGCGCGCCTCATCGGGCCGGTCGCGATCGAGATATGTCACCGCGTTTTCGGCATAGGCTTTCACGGCGGCCAGCGGTTGGTTGAATTCATGGCTCAGCCCGGCCGACATCTGGCCCAGGGCGGCCAGCTTGCCGGCCTGGACCAGCTCGCTCTGGGTGCGGCGCAGGCGGGCCTCGGTGGCGCGCCTGTCCTCGACCTCCTGGGTCAGTTGGGTATTGGCGTCATGCAGATCGGCGGTGCGTTCGGCCACCCGCGCCTCCAGCATTTCCTGATAGAGCCGCTGTTGCGCCAGACGCTCGAAAAGCCGCGCCCGGCGTTGCAGGTAGAGCGCGGCGGCA
>JALSJL010000234.1 GCA_026989405.1 Marinosulfonomonas sp.
CGCCCGCCTGCCGGCCGAGCTTCAGCCCGACCTGCACCGAACCGCGGGCCAGGCGCTGTTTCAGGCGGGTTCTCAAGGCCGGTTCCAGACCGTCGATCCAGTCCGGCAGCCGGAACCGCAGATCAAGCCCGCGCGCATTGACGGCCCGCATGTCCCAGTTCCAGGTCCAGCCCCGGGCACCGCCCGCAGCGCTTGCAAATCCGGTCATGGAACGAATGGTCCCCGACGTGGGAGAGGCCGAAGGGTTAACCATTTAACAATTTTTCATGCTGCATTTGATGAAAACCGTGCGATATTAATATTCGAGTAAGCAGTTGTGCAGTAACGGTTAACAGACGATGAACAGTTCGACAACAATCACGGCGATCACACATCAGATGCGAGGCACAAAGTGAGCGGGGAAAACAATCTGGCCGGAAAGATCCTCAGGATCGTCAAGCCGCGCAGCCCGGCAAGCAGGCCTGTGCAGCACTTCGGGGCGATCGAGACCGTTGCCGAATACTGGAATGCCCTCAGTCGGGGATTTGCCATCCCCAGGCGCCACGAGGTCGACCCGCGTGAGCTTGGGGTGACACTTGCCCATTGCTTCATTCTGGAACGCATTGCCCCCGGTGTCGGCCGGATCAGATTGGCCGGGCAACACCTGACGGCCCTGCTTGGTCTGGACGCGCGCGGGATGCCGCTGACA
Source organism: Marinosulfonomonas sp. (assembly GCA_026989405.1). Taxonomy (GTDB): domain Bacteria; phylum Pseudomonadota; class Alphaproteobacteria; order Rhodobacterales; family Rhodobacteraceae; genus JAJRUE01. Next base: position 689 of record JALSJL010000234.1, read on the forward strand.
GCACTGTTCGAGCCGCAGGACCGCATGAAAGCGGCGCAGGCCCTGGAAGATTGCTGCGCCGGGCCGGCCAGCGTTCGCCTCGATCTGACCGCGACCGGGAGCCTCGGGCGCGAGGCGCTTGCGGGCCAGATGTATCTGGCCCCGCTGCGAGCCCAGGACAATCAGCCCAACCGGGCGCTGGGGTGCCTGCAGACCATCGGCAAGATCGGCCGCCAGCCCCGGCGGTTGAGCATTTCGGACATGCGCGTGACACCGATCGAATTTGCCCATGCCTTTCTTGATACCGCGACGCCGCCAAGTCTTGCCTTTGCCGAACCTGCCGGCGCCTTTCAGCCCGCAGCACCGGCACCGGACCGACCCGCCGCCGCGCGCCTTCGGCTGGTGGTCAACAACGACTGAGCTGGCGACCCGCCGCTCACAGCCCCACGGCTCCACTCCCCACGGGGAAAGCCTGCCCCGCTCAGGCCGCCGGGATCAAACCGCCGCGGCTTTCTGGTGGCTTCCGCGACGCGCCGAAAGCTCTTCGGCCACAAGGAACGCCAATTCCAGCGACTGGCTGGCATTGAGCCGCGGATCGCACGCTGTATGGTAGCGGTCCGACAGGTTTTCATCCGTCACCGCGCGCACGCCGCCGGTGCATTCCGTAACGTCTTTGCCCGTCATCTCGAAATGCACCCCGCCCGGGATCGTGCCTTCGCTGTTGTGCACTTCGAAGAACTCGCGCACCTCGCGCAGCACGCTGTCGAAGGGGCGGGTCTTGTAGCCCGACGACGACTTGATGGTGTTGCCGTGCATCGGATCGCAGGTCCACAGGACATTCGCCCCTTCTTCTTGAACGGTGCGGATCAGCCTTGGCAGATGGTCGCCAACAGTGCCGGCCCCGAATCGCGTGATCAGTGTCAGCCGCCCGGCTTCATTTTCCGGGTTCAGCCTGGCCATCAGGGCTTTCAGATCGTCGCTGGTCATGGTCGGCCCGCATTTGAGCCCGATCGGGTTTTGCACGCCGCGACAAAATTCGACATGCGCACCGTCCGGGTTGCGGGTGCGGTCGCCGATCCAGATCAGATGCCCCGAGCCGGCAACCGGCAGCCCTGTGGTCGAATCGACTCGGCACAGCGCTTCTTCATATTCCAGCAACAGGGCTTCGTGGCTGGTGTAGAAATCGACGGTCTGAAGGGTGTGGGCATTTTCGTCACTGACCCCGGCTGCGCGCATGAAATCCAGCGTGTCCGATATCCGGTTGGCGACATCGCGATAGCGTTCGGCTTCGTCGGACTGGGTGAAGCCAAGCGTCCAGGCGTGGACCTGGTGCACGTTGGCATACCCGCCGTGGCTGAAGGCGCGCACAAGGTTCAGTGTGGCCGCAGCCTGTGTATAGGCCTGGAGCATCCGCTCCGGGTCGGGGATGCGGTCGCCGGCACTGAAATCGAACCCGTTGATGATGTCGCCACGGTAGCTGGGCAGTTCCTGCCCGCCCACGACTTCGGTCGGGGCGGAACGGGGCTTGGCAAACTGGCCCGCCATGCGGCCAACCTTCACGACCGGAACCTTGGCCCCATAGGTCAGCACCATCGCCATCTGCAACATCACCTTGAACGTATCGCGGATCAGGTCGGCGGAAAATTCGGCAAAACTCTCGGCGCAGTCACCGCCCTGCAGCAGAAACGCTTCGCCTCGCGCCGCCTGGCCAAGAGACGCCTTGAGGTTGCGCACCTCGCCGGCGAAGACCAGCGGCGGATACTTTGCAAGCTGCGCTTCGACAGCCGCCAGCGCGTCCTTGTCCGGGTAGTCCGGCATCTGGACGCGCGGTTTGTTTCTCCAAGCTGATTTTGCCCACTCTGCCATGGCCGTGCTCCGCATTCTCTTGTTCTGCCCGTTCTATAGGCGACGGCGCCGCCGGGCGCAAACCGTGATTGGCCACGCGCACCTTGTGCGTCGTGCTGGTTCGTGGCCGCGGACCGCCGGAAAGGCGGCCGAGATTGTTCGCACAACATCTTGCCAGAACTCGA
>JALSJL010000235.1 GCA_026989405.1 Marinosulfonomonas sp.
AGTGATGCCAACCGCTCGATCACGCGCGGTAGGAACCGGCGATAGACCCAGTCGGTATCCAGGTTGATGGCACGCACCTCGGGCGGGTGAATGCCGGAGCGCATCAGGAAGGCGAAGGCCAGCAGCGCAAACAGCAGCAGTTGCAACTGCCCGACCACATGGCTCATGGTGTAGGGCACATAGTCCACGGGGTAAGGCAGCAGCGCATAGAGCGGCGCCGGGTAAACGCCAATGGCAATCGAAAAGGCGGCGGCGATGCCCATCGCCAGCAGCATGTGCGTGGGCGCTTCTTTCGGGCGCTTGCCGCTGTCATGGGCGAAGAACATGAAATACGGGATCTTGATGCCCGAATGCGACAGCACCGCCGCCGAGGCAAAGACCAGCCCGGCCCAGACCGCCCAGCGCCCGGCCCCGGCGGCCTCGTCCAGCACGAGCGACTTGGTGACAAAGCCCGAAAACAGCGGAAAGGCCGAGATCGAGGCCGCGCCGACAAGGCACAGGATCGCAGTCAGCGGCATGGTGCGGTAGAGCCCGCCCAGTTCGGACGCCTTCGAGGTGCCGGTGCGAAACAGCACCGCCCCCACCGACATGAACAGCAGCGCCTTGTAGAGAATATGGGCAAAGGCATGGCTGACGGTGCCGTTGAGCGCCATTTCCGTGCCGATGCCGATGCCCACCACCATGAAGCCCAGCTGGTTGTTCAGCGAATAGGCCAGCACCCGGCGCAGGTCGTTTTCGATCTCGGCGAAGAACACCGGAAAGATCGTCATGATCACGCCGATGTAGATCAGGATCTCGGTGCCGGCAAAACCGCGCGCGAGCGCATAGATCGCAAGCTTGGTGGTGAAGGCCGACAGGATCACCGTGCCGGTGACGGTGGCCGCCGGGTAGGCGTCCTGCAGCCAGTTGTGCAGCAGAGGGAAGGCGGCCTTGATCCCGAAGCTCAGGAAAATCAGCCAGGTCGCCAGTGAACCAAGCGTCATGCGCTCGAACGCGATGTCGCCGGTCTGAGCATACATCAGCGCAACCCCGGCCAGCAGCAACACGCCCGAGCCGACCTGAATGATCAGGTAGCGCATGCCGGTCCAGTAGGCCCCTTCGGTGCGCCGCGCCCAGATCAGAAAGACCGACGCAATCGCCGTGCCTTCCCAGTAGATGAACAGCGAGATCAGATCGCCCACGAACACGGCCCCGATCGCCGCGCCGGCGTAAACCAGCGCCGCCACCTGCTGCACCGTGTCGCGCACATGCCAGGCGTAGAGGTTGCCGATGAAGGCGGCGATCGTGAAGATGATGGCAAAGGGGCGCGACAGGCGGTCAACCCGCATCAGTTCCAGATCAAACCCGAAAAAGCGCACCGGATAGAGATTGCCTTCGGGCAGCCCCCAGACCTGCACCAGCGCCGCCGCCGGCAGCGCCAGCAGCAGCGCCCCGCGCGCGCGCCCCTGCGGCAGCAACGGCAGCGCCAGGGCAGCGGCGAAGAACAGAAAGGCGGTGGGGATCACATCAGCCATCGTGGTCCAGCCTTTCCAGCCCCGAGGGCGGGTAGTCCTCGGCGTCGATGGATTTCGGCGCGTAATAGTCCTCGGGTCGCATGATCAGCTTGCGCAGAAGTTTCGCCAGCAGGATCAGCGCGGTAAACCCGACAAAGCCGAACACGGCAAAGAAGCCCGGCAGGTTTTCCATCTCGAACTTGCCGTGCTTTTCGTAGGTGAAGTCCAGCGCAAAAACGATGGCGCAGGCGACGGCCAGCGCGATGATGATCTTCATCGGATTGCCGGGGCGATCGACCCAGCTCAGCGCACGGCCCAGCGCCGGCCAGGTGTCGGGGGTGTCTGTGCGATGGTCGGCCATTGACCCCTCCTATTGCGGGCTTGCGACGATGGGGCTCAGAAAGCTGACCACGTCGGCGGCGAAGAAAAACAGGATGATGCAGCCCAACGCCGTCAGCGCCGGCGGCAGCCAGACCAGCAGCGGCGCTTCCTGCACGCGGAACGGGCGGTCGGTGGCATCGCGCGACGGCAGGAAGAAGCCGCGCCCGACGACCGGCAGCAGGTAGGCGATGTTCAGCAACGACGAGACCATGAGAACGCCGATCATGATGCGCTGGCCGGTATCGGCAGCCCCAACGATCAGCAGCCATTTGCTCCACGAGCCGCCCAGCGGCGGCAGGCCGATGATCGACAGCGCCCCGATCAGGAATGCGCCAAAGGTGATCGGCATCACCCGGCCAAGCCCGTCAAGCTGGCTGATCAGTGTCTTGTGGGTGGCCACATAGATCGAGCCGGCGGCCATGAAAAGCGTGATCTTGCCCAGCGCGTGCGTCGCGATATGCAGCCCGCCCCCCAGCGCGCCCATCGAGGTGGCCAGCGCCATCCCGAGCGTGATGTAGGACAGTTGCGAAACGGTCGAATAGGCCAGCCGGGCCTTGAGGTTGTCCCTGGTCATTGCCACGATCGAGGCGACGATGATCGAATAGGCCGCCACCCACATCAGCCATTCAGAGGCCCCGGTCTCGGCCAGAAAGTCGATGCCGAAAATGTAGATGCCCACCTTGAGCATGGTGAACACCCCGGCCTTGACCACCGCCACCGCATGCAGCAGCGCGCTGACCGGCGTGGGCGCCACCATGGCCGCGGGCAGCCAGCGGTGGAACGGCATCAGCGCCGCCTTGCCGATGCCGAAGGCATACA
>JALSJL010000236.1 GCA_026989405.1 Marinosulfonomonas sp.
TGATTGTTTTGTTGTCTGGCGGCGTGCCGCCGGAGGGGTCATGGGTCAATATCGAGCTTGCGCATTTTGCTGCGCAGAGTGGTGCGGGTGATGCCGAGCACTTCACAGGTGCGGGTTCGGTTTCCATTGCACCAGAGCAGGACTTCCTTGATCATGCCGCGCTCCACTTCGGCGATGACGAGGTCGTAAAGTTGCCCGTTGTGGTGGTTGTTGAGGGCTTTCAAGTAGGCGCGCACACTTTCTCGGGTGTAGCGGCGCAAGGGTATGGGCGTGTTGGTCATGGGTTTATTCTCCACCAGGTTGGCTGAAGCTGATCTGAAAGGCGTTGGCCTGCCCTTCTGGTTTGAGGATTTCCAGAGTGACGGGAATCAGTGTCTGAGGCAACATCTGGCTTTCCTGCAGGTTGTCCGAAAGGTACTCCGAGGGCAGGAAGCGGCGCTTGGCCACGGTGCGTCCGTCCAGGTTGCTCAGGCTCACCTCCAGGGCGGGAAAGGGCAGGGGGCGGCTGTCGGTGTTCATGAATGTGGTGGAAACGATCAGCGCGTTGTCATAGCCGGGGTGTGGCCGGATGCTGCTGGAAATGGTGGCGATACGACTCAGGTCCAGGAGTGGCGTGTTTGGCCCGGGGCAGCTCAGCTTTTGGCACAGCCACCGACCCCAATCGGTTTCCGGTGCGGGCAGCCGGCCACTGCGCAGGCCGTTGGCGCCCTGCCAGGCCAGTGCTGCCGCCAGCACCAGTGAGCCGCCACTCCAAAGCCTGCTCCAGTGTGGGCCCGCACGGGAAGGCGCCGGGATTTCCAGGGGCTCGACTGCAAGGACATCTGGTTCGTCGGCCAGTGGCTCAAGCAAGTCGCCGGTAACCGGTGTAGTGTCCGGGGGTGGTTCGTTGCCGGTCAGCGGCTTTCGCTCCGGCTGCACGTTAGTTTCAGCATCGGTGCCGGTATCATCCGGGTGCCGCAGTAAAGGGGGCGTATTGCCGGCTTCGTGCAGCGGCAGGTCGCTTTCGGTTAATGTGTCGGTCAGGGTGTCCAGGGCATTGAACACTGTACCGCACACCGAGCAGCGCACACGTCCGTAGGCGGCGGTCAGGGTGTCGCAATCGAGGGTGAAAATTTCGCCGCATCCACGGCACTGGGTGTAAAGCACGTTTGTCACAATGTGGTCATTCACTTCGGCGACTACTGAGCAAGGCCCAATCTTCGGAAAATCGAAGTGTAATGTCAACGAAATCCGGTGTATAGGCGGTGATGACCTCATCGGTTTGTTCACGCAGGATCCCGGACAGCACGAGCCGGCAGCCGGGGCGTGCCAGGCGGGCGAATGTCGGCGCCATGTCGATTAACGGTGCGGCCAGTATATTGGCCATGAGAATATCCGGGGGAGACGCCTGTTCGACAGCCTCCGGTTGCACAATGCGAATGCGGTCGGCCACGCCGTTTTTGGCGGCGTTGGCCTGTGTGGCTTCGATGGCTTGCGGATCGATATCGGTACACCAGGCTTCGCGCGCGCCATGCAACAGCGCGGCAATGGCGAGAATGCCCGAACCGCATCCAAAATCCATGACGGTCCGGTCGCGCAGATCGTGCTGGTCGATCCACTCCAGGCACAATGCGGTGGTGGCGTGACTGCCGGTGCCAAAGGCCAGGCCGGGATCTAGCGACAGGTTGACGGCTTCAGGAACCGGCGGCTCGAACCCCTGGGGCACTACCCAGGTGTTGCGGCCAAAGCGCATGGGCTTGAAATGTGTCATCCAGGCGCGCTCCCACTGCCGTTCGGGCACGGTTTTCCTGTGCCAGTCGTGTTCGTGCCGGTTGTGGCGAAGAGTTCGCCAGGCGGCCTCGGCGGTGTTTTCGTCGCCGAACAGGGCAGTAACGACCAATTGTCGCCACAGAGGCATTTCTCCCACGGCCGGCTCAAGAATGGCCTGGTCTTCGGCGTCGGCGAAAGTGACCGACAAGGCGCCGAGCTCAAACAAAGTATGCTCCAGCGCCTCGGCCTGCTCTGCGTTGCATTGCGTGCTCAGTTCTATGCTGGGCATGGCTCGTTATCAACCGCCGCCTTTTTGCAGGGTTTTTTCCAGGTAGTGGATGTTTTGTCCTCCGGTGACAAATCCGCGGTCGTGGAGAATGCGTTGTTGCAGGGGGATGTTGGTTTTGATGCCGGAGCACACGGTTTCGGCCAGGGCCAGGCGCATGCGCCGGATGGCGGTGGTGCGGTCCTCGCCGTGAACAATGATCTTGCCGATCATGGAGTCGTAATTGGGTGGTATCCGGTAACCGTCGTACAGGTGGCTGTCCACGCGGACACCAGGGCCTCCCGGGGCGTGGAAAATATCCACCGTTCCCGGGCACGGCATGAATGTGTCCGGGTCTTCGGCGTTCAGTCGGCACTCGATGGCGTGTCCGGACAGCCGAATGTCATCTTGTTTGATAGACAACGGCTCACCGGCGGCGATCAGCAATTGCTGCTTGATGAGGTCTATTCCGGTAACGGCCTCGGTCACCGGGTGCTCCACCTGGATGCGGGTGTTCATTTCGATGAAATAGAACTCGCCGTTGTCGTACAGGAACTCGAAAGTGCCAGCGCCTTCGTAGCGGAGGCGTCGGCAGGCGGCCACGCACACGGCGCCGATTTTCTCTCTTTGTTCAGGCGTGATACCCGGCGCTGGCGCTTCTTCCAGCACTTTCTGG
>JALSJL010000237.1 GCA_026989405.1 Marinosulfonomonas sp.
CCGGAAGCTTGCAGAATTGCGCTGAGACGTCCCGCCCGTCAGGCGCGGTTCCGGTTCAGCGATCCAGAAACGCTCTGACTGCCGCCTCGAATTCGCGCGGTTTTTCGGCGTGCAGCCAGTGGCCGGCATGCGGGATGTATTCAATTTCCGCATTCGGGAAAAGCGACAGGATGCTCGGGCGGTGCGCTGCCTGAACGTAGTTGCTGTCTGCGCCGGCCAGGAAAAGGGTTGGCCCCTGGAAGTCGCCACGGATTTCCGGGAAGCCCCTGATGCGTTCCATCTCACGTTCAAGCGTATCCAGGTTCAGCCGCCATCTCTTGTTCCCGAGATCAAGTGATTGCAGCAAGAAGGGCTTCAGTTCATCAGGGATGGAGTGCATCTGTTCGGCGGCATCAGCGCGTCTTTCTACGCGGGAAAGGTCGACAGAGCGCATCGCCGCGATCGGCGCGAGATCGACACCGGGGTAGGAAACCGGCGCGATGTCGGCGACCACCAGACGCCGGACAAGTTCGGGTTGCGTCAGCGCGAGCACCATGGCGGCCTTGCCCCCCATCGAATGTCCGAGCACATCCACAGGCACGTTCAGGCTGCGTATGACCTCGCCAAGATCATCGGCAAGGTCACCGTAGCTGTGGGTGGGAAACCAGTCGCTCTTGCCGTGGTTGCGCATGTCGGCGGCAATCACCTGCCTGTCGTCCGAAAGCCGTTTGGCAATCACGCCCCAATTACGCGCCGAGCCAAACAGGCCGTGGGCGATCAGCAGGGGGGTGTTCGAATTCGGTTGTCCATGTGTGACGGTGTTCAGCATTTTGTTCCCGTTTTTCGTTGGTTGCTGGCCAGCTTGCATGTTTTGCGCTAGATTTTCCAGACGGCGGACAAATATTCGGAAATCAATGGACTACCTGGAAAAATCGGAAGAGTTGTCGGCGTTGCTGCACAGCCGGTTGGGCGCCAGGGGCAGCGGGCTGGACGCCAGAATTCGGCGCGCCGGCCGGGCGCTGCCTGGTCATGTCCGCCGGGATGCGGCGATGGTTGCCGAAGCCGCGCGCATGCAGTCCAGCCCCAAACTGGCCCGGCTGGTCGACGAAGAGGCCACCCGAAAGGCCTACCGGCGTGTGGTCGAGCATCTGGAAGCCGTCGATCCGGTCGAACGGCGCAAGAGCGCGTTCATCGGTATTCTGGCGTCCAGCGCGTTCAGCCTGCTTGTGGTCGCCATCCTGTTTGTGGCGGCCCTCAGGTGGCGGGGGTTTGTCTGACGACCGGCTCAGGTCGTCGGGTAGATCGGAAATCTTGCACACAGCGCCTTGACGCCGGCCTTGACGCGCGCCTCAACCTCGCCGTTTCCGGCGTCACCATTCGCGGCCAGACCATCCACGACCTCGACGATCCAGTCCCCGATCTGGCGAAATTCGGCCTCGCCAAACCCGCGGGTGGTGCCGGCAGGCGACCCGAGCCGGATGCCGGATGTCACCGTGGGTTTTTCCGGGTCAAACGGGATGCCGTTCTTGTTGCAGGTGATGTTGGCGCGTCCAAGCGCCGCTTCCGTGGTATTGCCTTTCACGTTCTTCGGTCGAAGGTCGACCAGCAGGACATGCGTGTCGGTGCCGTTTGTCACGATATCCAGCCCGCCCTTCATCAACTGGTCGGCAAGGGCCTGAGCGTTGCGGATGACCTGTGCGGAATAGTCCTTGAAGCCGGGGCGCAGCGCCTCGCCAAACGCCACTGCTTTCGCGGCGATCACATGCATCAGCGGGCCGCCCTGAATGCCCGGGAAGATTGCCGAGTTGACCTTTTTCGCGATGGTTTCATCATTGGTCAGGATCATGCCGCCACGCGGCCCGCGCAGTGTCTTGTGTGTGGTCGTCGTCGCGACATGTGCGTGCGGAAACGGCGATGGGTGCTGTCCGCCTGCCACCAGCCCGGCAAAATGGGCCATGTCGACCAGCAGCAGAGCGCCCACGCTGTCTGCAATCTGACGCATCCTGGCAAAGTCGATCTGTCGTGGAATGGCCGACCCCCCCGCGATGACCAGCTTGGGTCTGAACTGTTCCGCCAGTTCTGCGGCCTGATCATAGTCGATCAGGCTGTCGGTCTTGCGCACGCCGTATTGAACGGCGTTGAACCATTTGCCCGACTGGTTGGGCGCGGCGCCGTGGGTCAGGTGGCCGCCGGACGCAAGGTTCATGCCCAGGATGGTGTCGCCGGGACGCAGCAGGGCTGTGAACACGCCCTGGTTTGCCTGACTGCCCGAATGCGGTTGCACATTCGCAAAGGCACATCCGAAAAGCTGTTTTGCACGCTCGATGGCAAGGTTTTCGGCAATGTCGGCATATTCACAGCCGCCATAGTAACGCCGGCCGGGGTAGCCTTCGGCGTATTTGTTGGTCAGGACCGAACCCTGGGCCTCCAGCACAGCCCGAGAGACCATGTTTTCTGACGCAATCAGCTCAATTTCATTTTGCTGCCGGTCCAGCTCGGCGTCGATGGCCGACATGATCTCCGGGTCACGCTCGGCAAGCGTTTCGGAAAAGAATTCACGGGTTCCGGTTTGGGCGTCCATTGGGCTTGATCCTTGCAAGGTGCGGTCGCGCGGTGTGTATCGGATTTGCCATGGCTGAAAAAGCCAATAAAACGACGCAGCGAAACGAAATTGCGGCAGCCTTGCGGATCAAGCAGGGTTGTCTTC
>JALSJL010000238.1 GCA_026989405.1 Marinosulfonomonas sp.
GTGATGGTGACTGATGACGTCGCCAGCAGGGCCATGAACGCCTGCATCTTGCTGCTTGCGCAACTGCATGGAAAGTCGGTGCGCACGGTCGAAGGCATTTCTGGCCCCGGCGGAGAATTGCACCCGGTTCAACGGGCCATGGTTGATCACCATGCCAGCCAATGTGGCTTTTGCACACCGGGATTTGTTGTCTCGCTTGCCGTTGCCCACAAGACCGGGCGGCGGGATTTTGACAATGTGCTGGCTGGCAACCTTTGCCGGTGCACCGGTTATGCGCCGATCGTCAGGGCGGCACAGGCCGCAGCCGAGGCTCCGGTTCCGGGCTGGATGTCAGACGGCCAGATACCGACGGCACCCATCGTCGCCGACGAATTCGTGCGTCCCGTCAGCTCCGACGAGCTTGCCCAATGGTATGAGGCCAACCCCGATGCCATTCTGATCGGTGGCGCGACCGACGTCGGGCTTTGGGTAACCAAACAATTGCGCCCTTTGGGAAAAGTCGCCTTTCTGAATGGCACCGAAGATCTGAAAAAGATCGAAATCGGTGACGCCGAAGTGCGCATCGGCGCAGGCGTTTGCATGGAGGACCTTGGCCCGGCCATAGCGCCGCTCCACCCCTCATTTGCTGAATTGATCCGCCGATTTGGGTCGGTGCAGGTCCGTAATGCCGCAACAATCGGCGGCAATATTGGAAATGGCTCGCCCATTGGCGACAGCCCGCCCGCACTCATTGCACTGGGCGCGCGCCTTCACCTGCGCCTTGGCCCGCGACGCCGCGACATCGCCCTTGAGGACTTTTTCATCGCCTATGGCAAGCAGGATTTGGCACCGGGGGAATTCATTGAAGCCATTTCATTTCCGCGTCAGCCCGACAGGCTGCGGTGCTACAAGCTGTCAAAACGGTTCGATCAGGACATATCGGCGGTTTGCGGGTGCTTTTCGATCAGCCGGGAAAACGGCAAGATCAGCGACGCGCGCATCGCTTTCGGCGGGATGGCGGCCACACCGAAACGAGCAACTGCAGTGGAAAACGCGCTGATCGGAGGCGACTGGAACGCACAGTGCATCCAGGATGCCATGAACGCCTTTGCGCAGGACTATTCGCCATTGTCGGACATGCGGGCCTCGGCCGACTACAGGCTGCAAACGGCGCGCAACATGCTGCTGCGCTATTTTCATGAGAGCCGGGGAATTGCGTCAAATGTGTTGGAGGTTCGCCCATGAACATTGCCAAACCCCTGCCACACGACGCGGCGGCCCTGCATGTTACCGGGCGCGCGCGCTACGTCGATGACATCCCGGTTCCCGGGAACTGCCTGCATCTCGCATTCGGACTGTCCGAGATTGCCTGTGGCGATATCGTTTCGACCGACTTTTCCGCAGTGCACGATGCCCCCGGTGTGGTTGCCGTTCTGACAGCCGGCGACCTGCCGCGCGACATAGACGTATCACCGGCCGCCGGCGACGAACCTTTGTTGGCCACCGGAACTGTGCACTATGTCGGGCAACCGATCTACCTGGTGGTCGCTGAAAGCCATCTTGCCGCTCGCAAGGCTGCCCGGCTGGCCAGGATCGAATATGCAAAAAAAGAACCCGTCCTGACGATCGACGAGGCGATAGCTGCAGACAGCCGGTTCGAAGGCGGCCCCGTGATCTGGACCAAGGGCGACCCTGAACAGGCCATCGCAACAGCGCCCCACCAGATCGAGGGGTCGATCGAAATGGGTGGGCAGGAACATTTTTACCTGGAAGGCCAGGCGGCTCTGGTCTTGCCACAGGACAACGGCGATATGCTGGTTCACTCGTCGACCCAGCATCCGACCGAGATTCAGCACAAGGTGGCGCACGCCCTGGGGCTGGACATGCATGCGGTCCGCGTCGAGGTGCGTCGTATGGGCGGCGGTTTCGGCGGCAAGGAGAGCCAGGGAAACGCGCTTGCCGTGGCCTGTGCCGTGGCCGCGGCGACCACCGGCAGGCCCTGCAAGATGCGTTACGATCGTGATGATGACATGACAATCACCGGCAAACGGCACGATTTTCGCATCAACTACCGCGTGGGGTTTGACGACAACGGGAGGATACTTGGTGTCGAGTTCGTGCAGTTGGCAAGATGCGGTTGGGCGATGGACCTGTCACTGCCGGTCGCAGACCGGGCGATGCTGCATGCTGACAATGCCTATGATCTTGAGAACATACGGATCGAGAGCCACCGCCTGAAGACGAACACCCAGTCCGCGACGGCTTTTCGGGGGTTTGGCGGACCGCAAGGCATACTCGGGATCGAAGCGGTAATCGAACAGATCGCGCGCACCCTCGGGCAAGACAGCCTCGAGATACGGCGAGTCAATTTTTATCGTGATTGGCACGACACAAGCTCGGAGGCCTCCGGCGGGGATATTTCGGAAAAGAAGAAAAAACAGACGACACCCTACGGTATGGTCGTTGAAGACTTCAATTTGAACGCCCTGTGTGAAAAGCTGGCGGAAACTGCTTCTTATGGCGAACGCCGTGCGCAGGTTTCGGCGTGGAATGAAGCGAACCCGATTCTGAAAAAGGGGCTCGCACTGACGCCCGTGAAATTTGGCATCAGTTTTACGCTTACCCACCTCAATCAGGCTGGCGCGCTAGTGCATGTCTATCAGGACGGTTCGATCCTGATGAACCATGGCGGCACTGAAATGGGGC
>JALSJL010000239.1 GCA_026989405.1 Marinosulfonomonas sp.
CTCGGCCCGTTGCGGCGATAGATAAACCGCAATCGCATCCCGCGCCGCCGCTCCCAGTCCGCCGGTGTCATGCGCGCACCGCGACGGCCCTTTCCGGCGGCCTCGGTCGGGATCGCCAGCCAGAAGCCGGATTTCGAGCGGATCAGGGCACCGCGATCATGGGCGTTGAGGATTTCCGGTGCGTTGCTCCAGATGAAGGCGGCTGCATTGATACTGTCACCGCTGGTCGGATAGGTCCGGTTGCGGATGGTGCGCGGCAGGCGGTGGCCTAACCCTGCACGGGTGATTTGGTCGCGCCAGTCCTGTTTCAATTCCGCGCCGGCGGACTTCATGGCGGCGGTGACGGCGCGCTCACCGGCTCTGATTTCCTGCTCCAGCAAGGCCGCCAGATCGGGCGAGAACGCGACGCTCAGCTTCATGCGGGCACCAGTTCCACAGTCCAGATCAGGCGTTCGCGGTCCCGCACCGGTTCGCCCTGCACGGTATAGGATATGCCATCAACGTCTATCCGGTCGCCGGTCGCAAGGCCCGGGGCCTCGCCCACCCGAATGTCGGTAACTACGGTTTCCGACCAGACCCGCGCCGCGCCGAACCCGGTCACGGTATCGGGCGAACGCAGGATCAGGCGCAGGGATTGCCCCGAACCAGCGCCGCCCGGAAACCATGTCGCGGATTTGCCCATAACGGAATTGGCAAACAGCGCCGCCAGTGCAGCATCCGTCGCGCCCATTAAACCGTGCCGTTAAGGCGCACGCGGCCGACGGTTTCGGAGGCGCTACCACCGACAGCCAAAGCTGCCGCGCCGATCAGCGTGTTGCCGGTGGCGGTGGTGGTGGCCCGCCAGTTGGTAGCGTCCCAATAGACCTTGGCCCCGATCGCCCAGGATTGCGAGGGGGCTTTGGCCAGATCAAAGACACCGGTCAGCTTGATGGTGCCCTCTGACCCGTTGGCAATATCACCGGTGGCCACGCCGAACAGTGCGCCGAGTTGCACCGCGTCGCCCGAAGCGATGGCGGCACCGGAGGTGAAGGACAGGCGGTCGCCTGTGGAAACGTAGTTTTTCATGGGGGTTCTCCGTCAGAAGTTGTGGTGGGGCGCGTTACACACCGGCGTTTTTGAACAGCCCGCGCCAGTCGATGGCCTTGGCGGCAAAATCATGCCGCGCCTTGATCTCGATACCGTCAACCTCGAAGCCCGATCGGGTTTCTGTGTAGACGCCTTCCTGACCGTCGAGATAGGCGTATTCGATGGTATCAACCCGCGAAGGATCGGCCGCCAGAAACCACGGATCATTGCCGGTGGTGGGGATAAGGCGCGGCTCCTCGATCACCTGCAAACGCCCCGCAAATGTGTTGACGTCGGCCGTGGCCGAGGGCGTGGTCTGGGTCATCTGCTTGCGGGCTTCAATGGCGCGCGCCCCGGGCGGCGTGATGATGTAACTCGGCAGGATCGAGATCAGGCGGCCCTCCAGCCCCTTTTGCGAACCGAACTTGCGATAGGCCTCGCCCAGCGCGGTTTCGGTCACACCGGCCGCCGTGCCGATGTTGCCGTGGCTGGCGTGAAACAGCGCCTTGTTATCGGCCATGGTCGGGTTTTGCGTGAGGATCGCGTAAACAATATCGCTTTCCAGATCGGCGGCCGCTGCGCCAAAGGCCGAAGGGATGCGGGTGAAAGCATCGAGATCGTCATTGATCAGCACCTGACGGGTGATCGCCACAATCCGCCCGTAGGTGGCCAGCGCGTAGGTTTCCTTGCCTTCGCCGATGGAGCCGTATTTGAATTCACCACTTTCCAGCACCTTTTCCAGATCCGGCGCACCGGCGATTTGCGTGCGGCTGACCGGTTTGAAATCGGTAATGGTGGCGCGACGCGCCCAAGCCGCAAAGGTGCGCGGGCTGCTGGCGTAGGCCTGGCGCAGGGTTTTGTTAGCGACATTGGCAAGGATGATCGGGAAATCCGAGGTGGACATGGCACCGGCGGCGCGGGTGCCCAGCGCCTCACCGGCCAACTCGAGGCGGGACATGCCACGGGTCGAATGGCCGTGGCGTTCCAAGGCGTGGCGGGCCAGCTCGATCAGCGACATGCCGCGAAAGTCGCGCCCGTCGGAGGTGAGTTCGTGCGAGGCAGGGTTGTGACGATGCAGCAAGGCACCGGCCACGGCCTCGCGATAGGCGGTGTCGGCGTCACCATTGCCGCGCGCCGAGGCGGGGGCCGGTTCATGCACGCGGTCCTGCAGAGGGTCGGCATCGACGATCTTGTCGAGGATTTCGGCGCGGGCCGCATCGAGACTGACACCGCGCCCGATCAGATCGGCCGCCAGAGTATCCAGATCGTGGCGGCGGCACAGGGTCATGATGTCGGAGGCGCGCTGGCGTTCCTCGCTGCGGATGGTTTCGGGATCGGGCCGTGTGTCGGCTTCGGGCACAGGCGTTTGCACTTTGGTGCCGGTAGTGCGGGTCTGCACTTCGACCTCTTCGGTGCGGGCTTTGATGGTATCACCACCCGCTTTTTTGCTCTTGGGCATATCGTTTCCTTTCGTGATTTCGGTTGTGGTGGGGGCATTTTCCTGCCGCGTCAGAATGCAGGGGCTGCGGGCCTCGGTTTGATCATCGCTGCGCACCTGCGCGCCCGGATCGGCCCCGATGGGAACGGCGGAGATTTCCAGCGGCTCCCAGTCAAC
>JALSJL010000240.1 GCA_026989405.1 Marinosulfonomonas sp.
CAGGAACCGCTGAAACCGCAGCCGCAGCCGGCGCAGCGCCGACAGCACGTAACGCTCTTCGGCGGTGTCGGCCGAAAACAGTTTCACCGTTTCGATGTTGGCATAGGCATCCACCACCCGCCCGGTTACCATCGAGCGCGCGTCCGACCATTTTTCCGAGGCCACCGCGACCCGGCTGGCGATCCACCAGTTATAGGCGCCATAAGCCAGCAGCCAGATCACCAGCGGCAGGGCCACACGCCAGTCTATGCCGCTGACCACGATCAGCGCGCCCAGCGCATAGGTGCCGGCATAGAAGATCGCTTCGAACATCATGTAGACGTTGTCTTCCACCGCCGGACCCATCTGCATCACCCGGTTGGAAAGCCGCCCGGCAAAGTCGTTCTGGAAATAGTTCATCGACTGGCCCAGCATGTGCTTGTGCGCCCGCCAGCGCACCCGTTCCTGCATGTTACCAACCAGTGTCTGTTCCAGCAGAAGCGAATTGATCGTGATCAGCGCGGGCCGCAGGAACAGCACCAGCAGCGCCACGATGATCATCTCGGTGCCATGCGCGCTCCAGAAACTTGCCGCGTCGGTTTCGCTCAGCATGTCCACCAGCCGGCCGGCGTAAAACACCATGCCGGCCTCGAACAAGGCCACGAACAGCCCGGTGAGGAACATCATCGGAACCCAGCGCCGGAAGGGGCGCACCTGTTCCTTGAAATAGTCCCACAAACCTGCGGGCGGGGTTCCTTCGTCGTGAACCGCAAAAGGGTCCACGAGATTCTCAAACAGCTTATACATGCCGTTCACCTGTCAATATAACGATGTAAGTAGAAAAGGGTTCAGATCGGGGAGAGGGTCAGGAGGTCGTCATGACACCGGTGCGTGCGCTGAGCACCTGGTTCCCCGGCACAAGACGGACTCCGCCCTTGGGCGCATCCGGAATGGGGCCGCACATGCGCGCCTTTTCCAGATGAGTCTTGTGAACGTAAACCATGGCAATCTGCCTTGTGTGAATGGCTCGAGCATAATGCAATGAAAGAAATTGGCAAACAGTTTGTTTGTGCCTTGAGCAAAGCACTATTTCAGGCCGGCGACCAGATCATCCTTGCCAAGCGAAAAGCCGGAACTGACCCAGCGCTGCTCAAGCTGTTTCAAAGCCTGCCCCAGCGCCGGCCCCTGATAGCTGCCTGGCAGGTCCGCAGCCGAAACCGGGAAGGCCTGTCTTGCGCCAAATTCCACGCTCTCGAATTCTTCCTTTGACACCTCGCGCCCGGCAAACGCCGCACGAAGCAAGGCCACATCACGCCCGATCTCTGCGCCATGCCGATAGCCGATTTCATCCAGCGCCGGCCCCGCCCCGACGAGGTCGCGCAACAGGCTCAGCCGCCGGGCCTCCTTGCGCGACAGGCGCAGCCGATCGGCCACATCACTGCCCCCCAAAGCGGCCAGCCGCCGGATTGCATCCGCGCCGATACCGTTTTCAAGGTGAATCAGGGGCGCAAGAAAGCGGTCATCAGTCCCCGGCAGCACCCGCCCCAGAACGCCTGCCTGCCGCATGGCGGCCACGGAGGGGGCCGGATCTGGCGCCGAAAGCAGCTTTTTGATTTCTGCGCCCACGCGTTCTTTCGACAACCGGTCCAACCCGTCAAGATGACCCGAAATCGCTGCCAACGCGTCGGAATCCAACCCTGCTTGCGGGTCACCATACCAGGCGTGAAACCGGAAAAACCGGAGGGTGCGCAGAAAATCTTCGCGGATCCGGTCAGCCGCGTTTCCGATGAATCGCACGCGTCGCGCCGTCAGGTCAGCCAGCCCGCCGACTGGATCAAGGACCTGCCCGGTCCGGTCGGCGTAAAGCGCGTTCATCGTGAAATCACGTCGCCGCGCGTCTTCTTCCGGGCGATCCGAAAAGGTCACCACAGCATGCCGACCGTCGGTTTCGATATCTTTGCGAAAGGTCGTGATCTCATGCGGCATTCCACCAGACACAACGGTGACCGTCCCATGTTCGATACCGGTCGGGACAGCTTTCAAACCGGCGCTTTCTGCAAGTTCCATCACCCTGTCCGGCCGTGCATCGGTGGCGATGTCGATATCCGAAACCGGCTGCCCAAGCAGATCATTTCGCACACAGCCACCAACAAAAAAGGCCTGCTGTCCAGCGTCCGTCAGCATCGCCATGACATCCTGCGTCGGCCGGTTCGACAGCCATTTTCCGGTAACAGTGGTCATGTCGCCACCCGGTCGGCCAGGCCGCGCAGAATTCGGGCCGTCGCGCCCCAGATGTAATAGGGCCCAAAAGGCACCACATGGTAGAAGCGTCGCGTCCCACGCCAGATGCGCGACTGAATCAGGTAGTTATCCGGATTCAGAACATGGCTGAGGGGAACACGAAAGACTTCGTCCACCTCACCGGGTTCGGGAACTGGATCAAAAGGCTCCCTGATTTGCGCCACGACCGGCGTCACCAGGAACCCGGTGACAGTCTCATGATCTCCCAGCACTCCGAGAACCTCTGCGGTGTTCGGCGGCAGGCCGATTTCTTCCCCGGCCTCACGCAGCGCGGCCGCAACCGGATCGGCGTCCGAAGCATCGACCTTGCCGCCGGGAAAGGCAATCTGCCCCGGATGATGCCTGAGTGCGGACGAGCGTTTGGTGAGTATCAACTCGGCGCCACTGGGAGCATCTT
>JALSJL010000241.1 GCA_026989405.1 Marinosulfonomonas sp.
TTGATCGCCGCCCACGCATCATCCGAGAGCCAAAACCCTTCCGTCATCATTCACCTCCGGCTCGTTTTCCCGCAGTGAACCAGACAGATATCGAAAAATCAAAAGGTTGATTAGGTTTTAACCCTAGGCCAGGTCGCCAAGCAAGCGCTGCGCCTCGGCGCGCGGCTCGGTCAGAGCCGTGCGGTCTTCACCCGGAAAGAACCGCGCGCGCGTGGCGGTCGGCATCGGGGCAGGGGTCACGATGTGCACTTTCGGGCCGATACTGGCATTTTCGCTCTGCCAACTGCGCGCCAGGGATATCTGCGCGGCCTTGCTGGCGCCGTAATGGCCAAAGAACTTCTCGCCGCTGCGCGGGTCATCGAAAAACACGGCCCGGCCTTGCGGCGCCAGTTTCAGCAACGGTTCGATCATGGCGATCAGCTGTGCTGTGGCCTGAACGTTGACCCCAAGCGATTTTTCCAGGTCTTTTTCATCAAGATGTGCCGCAGGCGCCAGCGGGGCCGCATGGATCGCCGCATGCACCCAGATGTCGACTTTTCCCCACCGGTCAAAAATCGAACGCGCCAGTTGCGCCATGGCGTCGGACATGGTGATATCCATCGGTGCCAGCGTCGCGGCGCCGCCCGAGGCGCGGATGCGGTCATCAAGTTCCTCCAGCGCGCCGGTCGTTCTTGCCACGGCCACAACATGATGGTCGCCCGCCAGTTCTTCGGCCATGGCCGCGCCCAACCCACGAGAGGCGCCCGTGACCAGGGCTATTTTTGCGGATTTGTCTGTCATGGGCGTTGCTTCCCACTCCATGCCGCGCCGCGCAAGGGGTTTTTCTTGACATTCGCGGCGCTGCGGCGAAAAACGTCAGGCAGACATGCCCGCGCAATACAAAGGACCAGCCATGCACTCCTCTCATAACGACACCGTTCTCACGCGCGCCCTGATCGGCTCTGATGCGCTCTTGTGGAAAGCCGCGCTGGTACTTGGCGGATCGGCCCTGATCGCAATCGCCGCGCAGATTTCGGTGCCGATGTTCCCGGTTCCCATGACATTGCAGACCTTGGCGGTTCTGCTTGTCGGCCTGACCTTCGGCTCCCGTCTGGGAGCGATCACCCTGATCGCCTATCTGGCCGAAGGCGCCATGGGGCTGCCGGTGTTTGCTGGCGGAAAGATGGGCGTCGCGACCCTGATGGGCCCGACTGGCGGGTATCTGTTCGGCTTCGTGGCAGCAGCCTTTGTCACCGGCTGGCTGGCCGAGCGTGGCTGGGACCGGTCTGTCGTGCTCACCGCACTGGCCATGGCAATCGGCAACCTCGTGCTGTATGTGCCGGGCCTGTTTCAGTTGCAACTGGTCACCGGGGCCGAATGGGCCAAGATCTGGGCCTGGGGTGCCGGGCCCTTCCTGATCGGGGACGCCGTCAAGCTGGTGATCGCAGCCCTGGTGGTGCCGGGGGCATGGCGCCTGCTGGGCCGGCGCCGCGGCTGAAACCGAACCAGAGCCAAAACGCGGCGTCCCAAGGGGCGCCGCGTGTCATTTCCAGCCCGGTATTTTCTTCTGAGCGCAAATATCCCCGCCGGAGGCCCCGCGACGGGTGCGCAGCACCCGGCGCAATACTTGGGCATTGGGGGGGGGGGCGCAGCCCCCGGCGCAAACACATGGAAAGTCCCGTCGGCAGACAAGGCCGCTTACTCGGCGGCGGTGTCCATCTCGAACCCCTGGTCGATCATGTCGGCCGGTTTCACCGGATACTCGCCCGAAAAACAGGCGTCGCAATATTGCGGCTTGTCCGGGTTTCGCCCCTGAGCTTCGCCCACGGCGCGGTAAAGCCCGTCCAGTGAAATGAACCGAAGACTGTCGACTTCCAGATGCGCGCGCATTTCCTCTTCGGTCATGTTCGAGGCCAGCAGCTTGTCGCGCTGAGGCGTGTCGACCCCGTAAAAACAGGGCCAGGCCGTTGGCGGCGAGGCAATCCGGAAATGCAGCTCGCGCGCCCCGGCATCGAGGATCATTTCCTTGATCTTGCGGCTGGTGGTGCCGCGCACGACGCTGTCATCCACCAGAACCACCCGTTTGCCCTTGATCAGCGCGCGGTTGACATTCAGTTTCAGCCGCACGCCCATGTTGCGGATCTGCTCGGTGGGTTCGATGAAGGTGCGCCCCATGTACTGGTTGCGGATGATCCCCATGGCATAGGGAATGCCGCTTTCCTGGGAATATCCGATTGCTGCGGGCGTGCCGCTGTCGGGCACCGGGCAGACAAGATCGGCTTCAACCGGGGCCTCGCGCGCCAATTCGACACCGATCTGGCGGCGCGTGGTATAGACCGACTGGCCATTCAGAATGCTGTCGGGGCGCGAAAAATAGACATGCTCGAAGATGCAGAACCGTGAACCGGTGTGGTCGAACGGGAACGTGCTTTCGACGCCGGACTTGGTGATCACCACCATTTCGCCCGGCTCGATCTCGCGGATGAACTCGGCGCCGATGATGTCGAGCGCACAGGTTTCACTGCTCAGCACCCAGCCGTCGCCCAGTTTGCCCAGCACCAGCGGGCGCACTCCCAGCCGGTCGCGCACGCCCATCAGCTTGGTGCGGGTCATGGCAACGATGGAAAACGCGCCCTCGACCCGGCGCAATGCGTCCTTCATGCGTTCCGGGATGTTTGGCTGGAACGAGCGCG
>JALSJL010000242.1 GCA_026989405.1 Marinosulfonomonas sp.
CGCCAGGCAAGTCCGAACAGCATGGCTAATCCCTTGGATTGCTCAGGTTTGACTTGGTGAATATGTAATCGGGAAGCGGGATGTCGAATTTGGCTTCCTTGGTTTCAAGCCTTGTCCACTCATTCGGTTTTCCGACCTTTCTCATGGTCATCACGGCCGGATAGTTGCGCCCGCCAAGTGTGCGGACCTTTTCGGTGACAAACGCCCGAACCGGTTTCATGTCCTGATCAAAATAGGTGACGCCCATAAGCATGCCGTCATCCCGGATTTCGATCACCTGTTTGCCCCAGACCACGGGCGCACCACGTTTCGGGATGGCCTCGATCTGATAGATCTTGTGACCGCCCCTTGTCGTTGTCCCGATGATCTTGTGTGAATAGTGGCGGACCACGTCGTCAGAGCGTGCCAGGTCGCTGTATGAAAAATCCGACCCCATCCACGACTGACCAAGAAGGGACGCGGGCAATCTGATGACCTGGTTTAGCTTGGGGTTGTAAACCCAAGTCTTGTTGCCAAGCCGCAGCGTCGCGTTTCCGGCCTCCTTGGGCGGCGCGATGAAACGCACCAGTGCGTCGGTTTCGCCACGGGTGTAACCCTTCATCGTGAGGCTGCGTTGCCAGGTTGGCCGTTTGATCGTCATCTCAACGGTGGTTGCCGATGTCTTGGAGCGCCAGTTGTCGAAGGCGCGACGCAGCAACGAGGTTGCATCCTGCGCAATCGCGTGACGCGACGATCCAACAACGGCGAGGCTGGCGAGCGCCAGAACAATGATGCGACGAGGAATGGCTGGTCCGAAACTCTGCATGCTACTTCCTTTCAGAAAGACGGTGACGGCAGCCCGCGAACGCGGCCAACAGTCTCGGAGGAGACAGCGGTTCACTATTGTTGGACCAGGTGGTCCACATATCTGGTATCTATCCAACGCGGCTGTTACAGTCAAGTTCATGGTCAGGAATCGTTTCGACAATCTCGACGAAGACAAGCAAACCCGTCTGCTCGATTGCGCGGCAGATGAGTTTGCCGAGCGCGGCTATGATGCGGCTTCGCTGAACAAGATTCTCGAAAAAGCCGGGATGAGCAAAAGCTCGCTTTACTACTATTTTGAAGACAAGACCGACCTTTTTGTCAGTCTCACCGAAAGGTCGATTGCCTTTCTGATGCGGGAAATTGGCGGCTTTGATCCGGCCGATCTGGAGGCCGACAACTTTTGGTCCGAACTGGAAGGTCGGGTGCGGCGGGCGCTGGAGATTTCGAACCGCAATGCCTGGTATGTCAAACTTGGGCGGATGGTCCTCCGATTGCGGGGGCAGCCAAAAGGGCAGGACAAGACCGGAAGGCTGTATGGCGCGGCGCGCTCTTTTGTCGAGACAGTCTTGTTGCGGGGGCAGGAACTTGGCGTGGTCCGGACGGATCTGCCGCAATCTCTGATGATAGATTGCGCCATGAGCCTGGGAGAGGCCGTTGATGGTTGGATGCTGACGCATTGGGACGAGATGGAGCCGGAAGAGCGGCTTGCCATGGTCACGGTCAATTTCAGCCTGTTCCGACGGCTGCTCGAAAAAACGGATGAACCGCAAACGGCAGCCGATGCTCTCAAGAATTCGTGAGCGAATGAACCCTTGACACTCCCGCGCTGGAAGGCTTCAGGCAGTTGCGGTGTTGTTGCCCGTCCAATGCGGCAACGGATTGTTGGGGTCGAAAAAATGACAAGGCTGAACAAGGTTTCGCGGCGCGGATTGCTGGTGGGAATGGCTGCGGCCAGCCTGTTGCCGGCGCCGGCGGTTCTGGCCCAGGTTGCTCCCGGGGCAGCCTCGGTGCGGCGCAATGTTTCGGGGTTTCGTGTTCATGACTGGCGCGACCATTTCGATACGCTCAAGAATGGCGTGATCCTTTCCGATACCAATTCGCGGATGCTGCAATACTGGTCGGAAGACGGGTCTGTATACCGCGTCTATCCGACAAGCGTGCCCCTGACCGATGATCTGACCCGACGCGGTTATACCAGGGTTGTCCGCAAGGTCGTCGGGCCTTCCTGGGCGCCCACGCCGGCGATGAAAAAGCGTAACCCGGAGTGGCCTGACTTTGTCGGCCCGGGGCCGGACAATCCTTTGGGAACGCACGCGTTATATCTGAGTTGGCAATACTATCGCATCCATGGCACCAATGACACGCGCAAGATCGGGCGGCGATCTTCCAATGGCTGCATCGGTTTGTACAATGAGCAGATTGCCGACTTGTTTGATCTGGCGAAGGTCGGCACACAGGTCAAACTGATCTGACAACTCAAGAGGCGTGCGCGCCGGTTTCCCGACTTCAAAGAAAGACTCTCGATGAACAAGAAATCCGTTGCCCTGATTGGCGTCCTGGCAATTGCTGGGGCGGGATACTATTGGAGCACTCAATACACGGCATCGCCCGAAATGGTCGCGGCCGACACGACTGCGCAGGAGGCCGGGGCTCCATTGGCCCAGGTTGAACTGCCCGAAACCCTGAGCTCGCAGGCCATGATCGGCAAACGGGCGTTCGAGGCAAAATGTGCAACATGCCATGGCGCGAATGCGGCTGGCCAGTCTGGCGTCGCGCCCCCGCTTGTGCATGACATCTATCGGCCCGGACACCACGGTGAAGCCGCTTTCCTGGTTGCTGCCAAAAACGGTGTCCGATCGCATCA
>JALSJL010000243.1 GCA_026989405.1 Marinosulfonomonas sp.
TGGTGGCTGACATCCCAGATGATCCGGTCGCGCGGCGCGTCGAACACCGCGTGCAGCGCCACCGTCAGTTCCACGACGCCCAGCCCGGCCCCCAGATGCCCGCCGGTCTCGGAAACCGCCGAGATCGTCTCGAGTCGCAGTTCGCCGGCAAGCTGCGAAAGCTGCGCATCGCTCATGCTCTTCAGGTCGGCCGGAACGGCGACCTGGTCAAGCAGTGGGGTGTCGGGTTTATCGGGCATGGTTTTCCCAGATGGGCCGGTTACTTGTCGCGCGAGATAACGAAGCGCGCAGCGTCACGCAAGGTCTGCGCCTTTTCGCCATAGGGTTCAAGCGCCGCTTCGGCCTCGGCCACAAGCTGGCGGGCGCGGGCCTTTGCCCCGTCCAGCCCCAGTAACGAAACGAATGTCGCCTTGCCGGCCTCGGCATCCTTGCCGACACGTTTTCCGGTGCGCGCCGCATCGCCTTCGATGTCCAGAATGTCATCGGCAATCTGAAAAGCCAGCCCCAAAGCCGCGGAATAGACCCCCATTTGTGCCGGATCGCCGCCTCCCAGAACGGCGCCAGCCCGTGCCGACCAGCCGATAAGCGCACCGGTCTTGTTGGCCTGCAACTCGGTAATCTGATCGAGCGCAAGTGGCGTCCGGGCGCTTTCGGCGGCGATGTCCTGCGCTTGACCCAGCACCATTCCAGCCGCACCGGCAGCCTGGGCCAGGCTGCGGACGAGGCGCAGACGAACCGCTGTATCCACCCCCAGTTCGTCACGCGTGAGCAACTCGAACGCCAGCGACTGGAGCGCATCCCCGGCCAGCACCGCCGTTGCCTCGTCCCATTTCACATGCACCGTCGCACGCCCGCGCCGCAAGTCGTCATCGTCCATGCAGGGCAGGTCGTCATGCACCAGCGAATAGGCGTGGATTGCCTCGACCGCCGCCGCGGCCCAAACCGAACGATCATCCGGGACACCGAAAAGGCGCGCCGATTCCATGACCAGGAAGGCACGCAGCCGCTTGCCTCCGCCGGCCGCATAGCGCATCGCTTCGGCCACCGGGTCATCGCCAAACCCGGCCATTGCAAGCTCAAGGCATCGCGACACCTCGACCGCATGCTCCGACAAACGCTCCTGAAACACTTCAGACACCGTGGCCACGCCTTCTTTTTCGTTCAAATATCCCCGCCGGAGGCACCGGCCCGCTCGGCACAGCCACCCTTGCGGCCCTACAGACCCGAAACGTCCTTCGTTCCGGTCGGATTGCCCTCTGAATCCAGCGTGATCGCGGCCACCTTTTCCTCGGCCTCTTTCAGCTTTTCTTCGCAGCGCTTCTTCAGAGCCGCGCCGCGTTCATACAGCTTGATCGACTCCTCCAGCGGCACTTCACCGCGCTCCAGCTGGCCGACCACCGCTTCGAGTTCGGCCATGGCCTCTTCAAAGCTCATGTCGGATATCTTCTTGTCGCTCATCTGCTTCGCTCCATCAACACGCGCACATGCGCCGCCACGCTTTCGCCCAGCGCATCCAGATCATATCCACCCTCCAAAGTCGAGACGATACGCCCCTCGCACACAGCGTCAGCCACATCGCATATCCGCCCGGCAAGCCAGGCAAAATCATCGCTTGTCCAGTGCAACTGTGCCAGCGGGTCGGCGTGGTGGGCGTCAAACCCGGCCGAGACAAGTATCAACTCGGGCGCAAATTCTTCGACGGCCGGCAGGATGACCTCGTCATAGGCCCGACGCATCTCGGCACCGCCGGTTTCGGGCTTGAGCGGGACATTCAGGATCGTGCCGTGCGCGCCCTTTTCATCCGCACTGCCGCTGCCCGGATACAGTGGCATCTGATGGCTCGAAGCAAACATGGCGCGCGCCTCGTTCCACATCAGGTCTTGCGTGCCGTTGCCGTGATGAACATCAAAATCGATGATCGCTACGCGTTTCAGCCCGTGTCCATCCAACGCATGTCTGGCCGCAACAGAGACATTTCCGAACAGGCAGAACCCCATTGGTTTCGCCGTTTCCGCGTGGTGGCCGGGCGGGCGGCAGGCGACAAATGCATTGCCGGCCTGCCCGCCCAGAACCGCATCCACCGCGGCCACACAGCCCCCAACCCCGCGCAAGGCGGCACCGACCGTTCCGGGCGACATGTGGGTGTCGGCGTCAAGTGAAACGAATCCTTCGGAAGGCGCCGCCGCCTGCAGCTGTTCCAGGTAGCCGGGCGGGTGGCAGCGCTCTATGTCGCGGGCAGTGCCAAGGGGCGCTTTTTCCCGGCGCAATTCGGAAAAGGCCGCACCGGCAAGTGCTGCGTCCACCGCTTCAAGCCGCGCGACCTGTTCGGGGTGGCCGGGCGGCGTGATGTGCTGATGGCAATCGGGATGGGAATACACAACTGTTGTCATGACTGAACGCTAGGGCATTGCCCGCCGCCGGACAAGATGTGCCCGACAGGGGTTTTGCCTAGGTCACCGACTCATAAGCGCGCAACCAGATTCGTGTTGCGGCGAGTTTGACGAGGGCGAGGAAGTTGGCGTCGTGTTTTTCGTATCGTGTTGCTATGGCCCTGTAATGCTTGAATTTCGAGAAGAAACGCTCGATCCGGTTGCGTCGTCGGTAGGCGTCACGGTCAAGCGGCGGTGGTGTGGATCGGCGCGGGATCGGGCGGATAACGGCCCTGGCGCC
>JALSJL010000244.1 GCA_026989405.1 Marinosulfonomonas sp.
CGCCTGAATGATATCGGCTAGGTAGTGTTCCGGCTGAGCCAGATTCAATTCTTCGAGACAAATCGAGAATACCGGGGCGGCCGAGCCGAGCATCTTGCGCGCGTGGTGGGCCAAGATCATCTGGTTCATCATGCCCGAGGCAGAAGGGACGAATTTGTGCTCAAGCGCGTCGGTATAGCCAAGCAGGTCCGAAGGACTGGTCCAAGACGGGTTTACGTCGACCGCAAGGTAGTTCTTGTCAGCGGCTTCACCGGCTAGGGCTTCCGCATACAAAACCGGTAGCGAAGATTTGCCTGAACCGGATACGCCCCCCAGGATGACCGGGGCCCGTTCCTTTGCCGAAAGGTGGAAGGCCAGCAAATCCTCGTGCGCATACACGAAACCACATTTCTCGACATGGGTGACAAAGCGCTCAAAGAAATCTTCCTCCAGCAATGGCGAGCGGTTTGTCGACGGCTCCAGGAAATCCGGCAGATCCAGCTTCGGCGCCGTTGTTTCCGTTTCTGGCCCCATGCTCTGCTGATTCTCCGGCTCTGGCGACGAGCCAATGCCTAGCCGCAGGAGGAGTGGCTCCAGCGCTAGGAAGTCGTTGAGCACGCCAGTCCGCTCCTTCTCCAAGCGCTCCGCTACTGCCTCGAGACTTTGGCTGACTAGTTTTTCCTGGTGAAGAAGATTGGCCTGTTGCTTTTTGATTTCCTCCTCGACTGCTTGTTTCCGGGCGTTGAGCTCGGCTTCCATGGCCTTTCCGCGCTTTGCTTTTTCGATTTCGAACCTTTCGCTTTCAGCTGCGAATTTTGCTTCGAGTATTTCGATTTCTCTGCCCAGTTCCCGGATCCGCTCCTTTGCTCGGGCATCGATTTGTGCCGCCTGGGCATCGACACGTTTTTCGACCTCGGCGCGGGTGGCCTGTTCGATTTTCGACCGGAAGCTCTCGTCCTCCACAAGTGCCTGGAAAATCTGGTCAAGCCTGTCGAGATCCTTCTCTTTCGCGCTTATGAAGTTCTCAACGCGCGCAATCACGGCCGGGGAAGTTTGAGTCTCGTCTGCAAATCGGTTCAGTTGACTGAGGAATTCGCGCAGTTCACGGCGCGACAGGAAATCTCGTGAAACTTGACGAACGGCCTCCTTCAGGGATACGATAGGGACCTCCTCTGCCCCTTCGTGGAGTTCTTCAAAAAGGGCGCCAGTTACGGCCTCGTAGTGCACTTTGTGCCCGAACGTATCATTCGGTTTGCTGGCATCGCGCTGGACTACGACCTCATGACGTAGATGGCCGGGGCGCCCGATCACCTCGGAGGCAGCGATCCGATAGACGGTGTGCGGTGCGACCGGTTTCGTGAACCGGATTTCCGGCTCAATCAGGCGGTCGTTTTCGGGGCGATCCAGTTCCACCTTCAGCGGTCCGTAGAGATAATCACCGAGGCGCACCAGGACATGCCGCGTCGGCTCGTGGTCGCACCGCATGCGAAAATCATCAAGCAGTTCGTTCGGATGTGTGATGCCGGCAGCCGGAGTCAGGACTTCGAGTAAGTCCTTGGGACCGGGTAGCGCGGGTTGCAATAGCTGGTATATGTCCTTGTCCGGGGCGGAGGAGACATCCATCGCATCCTCAATCCCAGAAACCAAGAGGCACCCCGGCGGCGCATGCGTGACACGGGCCTCGCCGCGCAGCATCCACCAGACCCTTCCCCGGTTTGGAAATTCCACTTGACGGTCGCGGATGATCTCGCCGGCTGTATCAGCGATCGGCACGACGGTCGAAAAGTGGTTTGCGTTTTCCCCGGCTTGAAAACTTTTCTGCCCGACTGCGAAAAAGTACCTCTTGCCCTTAGAATGCAACAACCTTCTCCTTAATTCATAGCGTATCGCGCAATATCAGCGACAGCCGGTAAAATTCGCCATGGTAGCGGTGGGTCCAAGCATCTGCGCTCGGCGCGACTTTTTCTTTCCTGCACCACTTGCCAACGCCAATCAAGGTGTCCCGAGCATGCCAGGAACTGTGGTTGTTCTCTTGGTCGACCTGCGACCCGAGAGGTTATCCGGTTATGCGTTTCTGCCGTCAATCCTTTGTTTGTTCATTTCTGTTGACCGCGCGGGGTTAAGCTTGAGCCTGCCCGACCACGATCATGATCCGACGATAATCAAGGCGGCCGACGCCCTGTCGGCCCAGCACCCGCTCGCGGCGGTGCTGGCCCTGCGAGTTCCGAAGGGTCCAAGCCGAAACCGCTTAGCTGTCCGGTGAAACGGGGGCAGGATCAGCGAAAGCCTCGCGGCGCAGATCGAGGATTGGGGGCGTTTCGATACCCATGCCACCTGGATGGACAAGATCAAGGCGCAGCACAAGCGCAAGCTCGGATTCTGGCGGCATGTGGGATGATGCTTGTGTTACCACGGCAATCATTCTGATGGCATCTGGAAGCATTGTGGAAGCAAGAGGGTGCAAAACGGTGCGAAATCGCCCGAGCGCCTGCGTAAGGGGCCGATCCGGGCGTTCCCTTCAAGGCTCCGAAATTACGAAGAATACCGCGGTTTCGAGAAGCAGCGAGAAGCCGTTTCAACACGACTCATAACCTGAAGGTCGTAGGTTCAAATCCTACCCCCGCAACCATTTCTATCGAACAGCCCGGGGCAGACCCTCGGGTTTTTGCTTTTCCGGCCTCCT
>JALSJL010000245.1 GCA_026989405.1 Marinosulfonomonas sp.
TCCAGGATGCTGCAGATGCGGGCCAGATCCTGGGCCCTGCGCGACGTATTCCCGGACGTGCTCAAGGGCCTGCACGTGGCCGAGGAAGTCATGGACATCCCGCAGGAAAAGGACATCACGCCGGACGATGGCGCTGCCAGCACCACCGAGCGCATCAAATCCAGGTTGCTGAGCCGCCAGCAGACAGAACCGGAGCAAGTGGACATCGACCAGCTCATCAAGGAGATGGCCATGGCGCAAACCGTCGAGGAGTTGCGTGCCGTCGCTGCCAAGGCCAAGCATCTGCAGACCGAGGAAGACAAGCAGCGGGCACGGGAATGCTATCGGGATTCCATGGAAGCGCTTAATGAGGACAAAAAATAGAGCCGTGAGAGAGGACTGACAATGATCGAAAACGAACGTCACCGGCAAATCATGGAATACCTGAACAGTCAGGCGGAACCTGTCACCTGCAAACAGATTCACCGCGCGTGCGATTTGCTATCAGATACCGACGACGCCGCGAAGGTGCTGTTCTACCTTCGCAGAACCAGGGGATGGGTCCAGATGATAGGCAAAGACCCAAAGAGATACCAGATCACAGCCGCCGGCATCGAAGCTGTGAAAGGCTCTGATCCAAAGACAGAAAAACCACAACCAGAGCAAAAACATGAGGAACCTCAGAACCAGGAAACGACCCATGAAAAACCTGAATTGGCCCGGAAGGGACTGGCGGCCGCCCTGGAGGAGCTGATCGAAAACACCCCACGGATCGGCTACGAACCGGAAGAACTCCTGCTGATGGCCTCGACGCTGCGGGACGTGTACGACGTCCTGGAATCCAGGCTGCCGGACCACGAAGACCTCGAAGACTTCAAAAAGGCCATTACATTGATCGAAACACTCAGGCAAAAGATTTAGGAAACGGCATGACCGCAATCGCATGGATCTATATCGGAATGATGATCGGTGTGCCGATCGGGATGCTGATCACCGCGTTTATGACTGGGGCGCGGAGATGAAATGGGTGCCTGTCTCCGTCGCCCTGCCTGTCCCTGGCGTTCCCGTGCTCGTATTCGTGAGATACGGCAGCACATGCAGCAGGCGCCTGCGCGCCCAATACTCTGACGGCAGGTCACTGCCAGTCTGCGACGAACTGAAAGGAGAATACGGCGAATACGATGAGGAAACCGATGAATATTGGTGCCCGGAAGGCTGGTACGAAACCAACGAACACGAGGAAATACATTGGGCCATCGACGGCGACGTCACACACTGGATGCTGCTGCCTGAACCGCCAGAGGAATACCGATGAAAAAATGCCGCTACTGCGAAAAGCCGATTGACGAAAAACGCGCAAAAAGGAAAACGACCATCTTCTGCTCGGACAGATGCAGTCAAAAGCACCACAAACGCAGGTACAGGATCAAATCCAAGATCCCATGCCAGCAATGCAAAAAACCATTCAATCCAGGCGTGAAAAAAAATACCCATTGCCTGGAATGCAGGCAAAAGATCGAAAACAGATCAAGAACATTGAAACGGCGTCTTCAGACGCAAATCCTCATGGCCCTGACGCGGAAAACGGAGAGACGGCCTGAGGCCGTCACGATAGAAAAGCGGCATTATTTGGAGTGGTAGAAACATGACCCAAATCATCGTCATCGAAAAAGACCAGCTCCAGCAACTCATCCGGGACGAAATCCGGGCCGCGTTGTCAGCCATCGAGACCAGCAAACCGCAGGAAGACGACACCCTGCTCACGCCAAAACAGGTTGCCGAAATCATCGGCTACGCCCCCTCCACATTCGGCCGCGCATGGCGTAGGCTGCACCACGAAAGCGGCTTCCCAAGGCCAGTGGCCGGCGATGGCGGGAAGGGCAGCCGCTGGAGCAAGAAAGCGATCATGAAGTGGGTGGAACGGAGGGGGTGATCAAATTGCCTATGCCGCGGACAACAACACATCTGGATGACGGATGGCGATACGGCACAGCACCAACGCGCTGCCGGGCGGTTTTGAACGCCCCTGCTCCCAATCGCGCAGCGTGGCCACAGGCGTATCGATCAGTTCTGCGAATCTGGCCTGAGAAAGTCCCAATGCCTTGCGCGCAGCGCGCAGCAACGACTGCTCCGGAGTCGTCTCGCCGACGAACTCGCCGCGTTCCATTTCGCGCAGCGATTCCCTCAAGCCATCGATGGCCTCTCCCGCATCCGCCTCGATGGCCTTGGCGATCTTCTCGATGTCCATCTCAACGCACCTCTTTGATCTCGTTCGGTAACATATTCGAGCGGTCCGCCTTGGCGTACACCGCCACCAGGCACAAACGGTCGGCGTCCAGGTGGAAGTAGATCACCCGCGCGCCGCCGCGCTTTCCCCGTCCACTGGCCGCCCAGCGCACCTTGCGTGCCCCGCCGGCGCCCGGGATCACATCCCCGGCATCCGGGTTGGCCGCGATCCAGGCGATGAAGTCGAGGCGCTCCTCCTCGCTCCAAAGCTTGTCTGCCTGCTTGCGGAAGGCGGCGGTTTCGACGACCGTTTTCATGCAGGCAATTATACGGGATTCCCGTATATATTCAAGTCGAATTTGACACCCTAGCCAGCCCGGTCTATCCTGAAACCGCACCGGGAAAAGCCGGTGCACCGGGGGTGGCAACCCGGTCTGGCACTGGCGCATCGTGCG
>JALSJL010000246.1 GCA_026989405.1 Marinosulfonomonas sp.
AGGTCTCGGTGGAACTGATCGCGCCGATCGCGATGGAAGAGGGCCTGCGCTTCGCCATCCGCGAAGGCGGCCGCACCGTCGGCTCGGGCGTCGTGTCGAAGATCATCGAGTAAAAGACCAACACGGGTTCGACGTGGGGGGCCGGCAAGCGGCCCTCCACCTCTCAATCTCAAGCCGCGAAAGGCAAGACAGATGGCCATCCAAAGCCAAAACATTCGCATTCGGCTGACCGCCTTCGATTACCGGGTTCTGGACGCCAGCACCCAGGAAATCGTGAACACCGCCAAGCGGACCGGCGCCAGCGTGCGCGGGCCGATCCCGTTGCCGAACAAGATCGAGAAATACACGGTTCTTCGTGGCCCGCATATCGACAAGAAGTCGCGCGAGCAGTTCGAAATCCGCACGCACAAGCGTCTTCTCGACATTGTCGACCCCACTCCGCAGACCGTGGACGCGCTGATGAAGCTCGACCTCGCTGCCGGCGTGGACGTCGAGATCAAGGTATAGGGGGGCAATCAGACATGTTGCGCTCTGGTGTAATTGCAAAAAAGGTGGGCATGACCCGTCTTTTCATGGACGACGGAAAGCAGATTCCCGTGACCGTCCTTCAACTCGACAACCTGCAGGTCGTGGCCCAGCGCACGCCCGAAAAGGACGGCTACAGCGCCGTTCAGCTCGGCGCCGGCACGGCCAAGGCCAAGCGGACCTCCAAGGCGATGCGCGGCAATTTCGCGATTGCCAAGGTCGCCCCGAAACGCAAGATCGCAGAGTTTCGGGTGGACCCGGAAAACCTGATCGGCGTGGGTGAGGAAATCACCGCCAACCACTATGCCGAAGGGCAGTTCGTGGACGTGTCGGGAACCTCCATCGGTAAAGGCTTTGCCGGTGCGATGAAGCGGCACAATTTCGGTGGCCTGCGCGCCACGCACGGTGTCTCGATCAGCCACCGGTCGCATGGTTCGA
The DNA here is from genome assembly GCA_026989405.1 of Marinosulfonomonas sp. GTDB lineage: Bacteria > Pseudomonadota > Alphaproteobacteria > Rhodobacterales > Rhodobacteraceae > JAJRUE01. Next base: position 964 of record JALSJL010000246.1, read on the forward strand.
CCGGTCAGTGTCAGGATCCGGGCAAGGTGTTCAAGGGCAAGAAAATGGCCGGCCACATGGGGGCTGTGCGTGTCACCACGCAAAACCTCCAGGTCGTGCGCACCGATGCCGACCGCGGGCTGATCATGGTCAAGGGGGCGGTTCCCGGCTCCAGGGGCGGATGGGTCACGATCAAGGACGCGGTGAAAAAACCGTTGCCCGACGGCGTGCCGGTTCCCGCCGCGCTGAAGTCGGCTGACGAAACCGCCAGGAAGGCCGCCGAAGCTGCCGCCAAGGCCGAGGAAGAGGCCGCCAAGGCAGCCGCCGCCGACGCCGAGAAGGCCGCCGAAAAGGCAGCCGACGAAGCTGAAAAGGCCGCACTGGCCGCGGCCCAGGCCAACAAGGCCGCCACCGAAGGAGGCGAGAGCAATGAAAGCTGAAGCCATCAAACTGGACGGCAAGAAGGCCGGCTCTGTCGATCTCGATGACGCGATCTTCGGGCTGGAACCGCGCGCCGACATCCTGCACCGCGTGGTCCGCTGGCAGCGCAACAAGGCGCAGGCCGGCACCCACAAGGTCAAGACCCGCTCCGAGGTGAATTACTCCACCAAGAAGATCTACCGCCAGAAAGGCACCGGCGGCGCCCGCCACGGCGCGCGTTCGGCTCCGATCTTCCGCGGTGGTGGCATCTACAAGGGCCCGACGCCGCGCAGCCACGGCCACGAGCTGACCAAGAAGTTCCGCAAGCTCGGCCTCAAGCACGCCCTGTCGTCCAAGGCCGCCAGCGGCAACCTGGTGATCCTCGACAAGGCCGAACTGAAGGACGCCAAGACCGGCGCCCTTGCCAAGGCGATCAAGGAGCAGGGCTGGAAACGCGTTCTGGTGATCGACGGGGCCGAGGTGAACGACAACTTCGCCCGCGCCGCCGCCAACATCAGTGGCATCGACATCCTGCCGTCGATGGGCGCCAACGTCTATGACATCCTCAAGCGTGACACGCTGGTGATCACCAAATCGGGGCTGGAAGCACTGGAGGCTCGACTGAAATGAGCGCGAAAGCAGAACACTACGACGTGATCCGCAAGCCGATCATCACCGAAAAGGCCACCATGGCGTCCGAGCACGGCGCGGTTGTCTTTGAAGTGGCGATGGATGCGAACAAGCCGCAGATCAAGGAGGCGGTCGAAAACCTCTTTGGCGTCAAGGTGAAGGCGGTGAACACCACCATCACCAAGGGCAAGGTCAAGCGCTTCCGCGGCCAGCCCGGCAAGCGGCGCGACGTCAAGAAAGCCTATGTGACGCTCGAAGAGGGCAACACGATCGACGTGTCCACCGGGCTCTAGGTGCAGCGCGGGGCGGGGTTCACCCGGCCGCGCCAGGGAAAACACGAAAGGCCCCCGGTAATTGCCGGGGGTTTTTTGCGTTTGGCGGTCCCGCCCGGCGGCAACGCCGGGCAGCGCCCGAACCGCCCCCACGGGGCGGGCACTGCCCTTCGCGCAATCAGGCGGCCCTGTCTCACTGGAAGTGCGCCTCTGGCGTGACGCGGGCAGGCGCTGGCCCTGCTGGGCTGACGCCCCTTGTTCTAGGGTTAAAACCTAATCAACCTTTTGATTTTTCGATATCTGTCTGGTTCACTTCGGGAAAACGAGCCGGAGGTGAATGATGACGGAAGGGTTTTGGCTCTCGGATGATGCGTGGGCGGCGATCAAACCGCTGT
>JALSJL010000247.1 GCA_026989405.1 Marinosulfonomonas sp.
TGCGACCCACACCCGGAAATCCTCGGTTGCCGACGGCGCGTTCGAAAACGATGTCGAGGCCCTGACCGAGATCCGCCGGCTGGTGGATTTCCTGCCGCTGAACAACCGCTCCAGGGCGCCGGTCCGACCCTTTTTCGACGATCCGGGCCGGGTCGAGGAAAGCCTCGATACGCTGGTCCCCGACAATCCGAACACGCCCTATGACATGAAAGAGCTGATTGCCAAGGTTGCCGATGAAGGTGACTTTTACGAAATCCAGGCGGATTTTGCCCGGAACATGATCACCGGGTTCATTCGGCTTGAGGGCCAGACCGTCGGCGTCGTTGCCAACCAGCCGATGGTTCTGGCGGGCTGCCTGGATATCGACAGCAGCCGGAAGGCCGCGCGGTTCGTGCGGTTTTGCGATGCCTTCGAAATCCCGATCCTGACCTTCGTGGACGTGCCGGGCTTTCTGCCGGGAACCAGCCAGGAATTTGGCGGGGTCATCAAACATGGCGCCAAGCTGCTGTTTGCCTATGGCGAGGCCACCGTGCCCAAGGTCACGGTCATCACCCGCAAGGCCTATGGCGGGGCCTATGATGTCATGGCGTCCAAGCATTTGCGCGGCGATTTCAACTATGCCTGGCCGACGGCCGAGATCGCGGTGATGGGGGCCAAGGGGGCGGTCGAGATCCTGTATCGTTCCGACCTCGATGACCCCGACAAGATCGCAGAGCACACCCGGGACTACGAAAGACGCTTCGCAAACCCGTTTGTCGCGGCAGAGCGGGGTTTCATCGATGAGGTCATCGTGCCCAGCCAGACCCGCAAGCGCGTGTGTCGGGCATTTGCCTCCCTGCGCGGCAAGAAGGCCGAAAACCCGTGGAAAAAACACGACAATATTCCGCTCTGATGACCGAAACCCGCACGATAACGCTGTCAACGGGCCGCAGGGTCACCTTGTATGATGTGGTCAAGGGGGTGCCCGAGATGGCCGATACCTGGTATTTTCGTTTCGTCGATCCGCAGTTCGGGCCGGACGCAGACCCCGATCGGCTCGGGCCGGAACTGGATGAGCTGTGCAACAGCGTCGCGCTGCCCGAGGTGGCGCAGGACGTGGCGCGCATCACCATCGCGCTGTCGGATCGAGAGGTGCCTTTCGGGGCCGCCGCACCCCAGGCCCACCAGGTTTTCGAAGCCTATTCGGTCCGGCAGGACACCTGTCAATGGGAGCCGTTCTGATGGCCTTGCCCCCGATGGAAAAGCACCGCGGCTTCCCGGGGCGGCTGCGCGGCACGGACTACCAGTTCACGTTGCGGCGGGCCAATCCGCGCGCCATCACACCGCTGGTGGCCCGCGAACGCCATGCCGACCGCAGGCCGGCCGACCGTCGGGCCGACGCCGCCTTCATGGCCGCGCTCTGGGAGCATTTCGGCGACAAGCCCTTTGTGCGCGGCAATCTCGACGCTGGCCGGCTTTCCTGGCTGTTTGGCCGCGAAGTCATTCCGGCCGAAGACCCGTTTGATGCGCAATCCTATGATTCTCTTTTGAAAATTGACGTCGATCGCGCCCGCGCCTCGTTTCCCGAGGCCTTTGAACAGGAGAAATAGGCATGAAATCGCGCGAAATTTTTCCCGATTGGCGGAATTCAGCCGAAATTCCTGCAATTTCGGGTTGTGGCTTTGTCATGTCGGAAACTTCGCGCATGGTCGGTCTTGTAGCAGGTCCCTCCAACAACATGCCTGTTGCGAATTGTCAAAACCGTTACCCTTCCCCTTCAAGGAGGCCTGACCGTACCCCGGTCAGGTCTCTTGAGTCTTGCGGCCTGCGGCAAAGCCTTGCCGAGCGGGCCGGTGGGGGTGCGAATTCCTTTGCTTTTCACTGCGTTTCTGGTGCATCAGAAAGTATAAACCACACAACAAAGGGATATCGTGCATGCAAACGAAATTCTGGGCGATCGCATTTTCGGCCCTGCTGGGTCTTTCGGCCTGCGGCGACACAGTGCTTGAGCAGGGCCTGCTTGGCGCCGGCGCGGGCGCTGCGGCGGCCACCGTCACAGGTGGCGATGCCGTTACCGGCGCGGCTCTCGGGGCAGGCGCCAACGTGCTTTACTGCCAGAACAATCCGGGCAAGTGCTGAAACGCGCCTGACGGCGGGCGCCCAGGGGTGCCCGGATGAAAACGACAAGAACAACGGCCAGCCGGCTCATGCCCGGCTGGCCGTTTCGCGTTTGCGCGCGGGCGTGCAAATGGCCATGACCTTGCCAGAAGGGGAGCAGGCGTAATGTTCAAGAAGATCCTGATTGCCAATCGGGGCGAAATTGCCTGCCGGATCATCAAGACCGCCAGGAAAATGGGGATCGCCACCGTTGCGGTCTATTCCGATGCCGACCGGCGGGCGCTGCATGTCCGGATGGCCGATGAAGCGGTGCATATCGGCCCCGCCCCGGCAAACGAAAGCTATATCGTGATCGACAAGATCATCGACGCGGTTCGCCGGACCGGCGCCGATGCGGTGCATCCGGGCTACGGGTTTCTGTCCGAAAATCCGTTGTTTGCCAAGGCGTTGGCGGCGCAGGGCGTCGCCTTCATCGGCCCGCCCACGGGTGCGATCGAGGCCATGGGCGACAAGATCACCTCGAAGAAACTGGCGGTAGAAGCCGGGGTCAACACGGTG
>JALSJL010000248.1 GCA_026989405.1 Marinosulfonomonas sp.
CGCTTTCTGGTGCCGGGGGCGCGGGTCGTTGATCTGGGCTGCGCGCCGGGCGGCTGGCTGCAGGTTGCCGTGAAGCGGGTGAATGCCACCGGCGACAAGCCCGGCAAGCCGGTTGGCCGGGTTCTGGGCATCGACCTGCAGGATGTCGAACCGGTCGCGGGGGCCGAGATTCACAAGATGGATTTCCTGGACGAAGGCGCTGATGTGCGTGTGAAAGAGCTGTTGGGCGGCAAGGCGGATGTCGTGATGTCCGACATGGCCGCTTCGTCCTCCGGCCACAAGCAGACCGATCACTTGCGCATTATCGCGCTGTGCGATGCGGCGGCCGAGCTTGCATTTGACGTGCTGGAGCCGGGCGGCGTTTTCGTGGCCAAGGTCCTGGCCGGCGGGGCCGAGGCGGACCTGCAAAAGCGGCTGAGGCTGCATTTCGACAAGGTGGCCAATGTGAAACCCCCGGCGAGCCGCTCTGACAGTTCGGAAAAATATGTCGTGGCCACCGGGTTTCGCGGCAAGCCCGCGGCCGGCGACGCCTGAACGGCGCCGTTTTCGGGTGTGACCATCTCGGGCACGGCCGGGGTGTGCGGGCTGCAGGGCGTGGGGCTGGCGGAGAGACAGGGATTCGAACCCTGGGACCCCTTGCAGGGTCAACGGTTTTCGAGACCGCCCCGTTCGACCACTCCGGCACCTCTCCGCAACCACTGTGTGGTGAACAGAGGCTGTTTAGGCAAACGCCCCACAAGGCACAACAGAAAAATTCAACCGCGGAGCGGGTGGACGGCCCGCCATTGTGCAGGCCGGGCTTGGAACCGCCCCGACATGCCGTTAGCCTGTGGTCAACAATTGATGGAGAATCCATGAAACAGCTTGCTTTCGGTCTGTTCATCCTGCTGCTCGGTTCTGTTGCGTTGCGCGCCGAGACGCCTGCGCAGGTCAAGCGGCTGTCGCAAGCTCTGGGCTTGCCCGAAATCGTTGCGATCATGCGCGATGAGGGTATCGGCTACGGCGAACAGATTGCCGAAGCGATGTTTCCCGCGCGCGCCGACGGCGAATGGCGCAATCTGGTCGATCGCATCCATGATGCCGGATGGATGCTTGAAACCGCCGAAGCGGGCATGGCCGAAGCCCTGGCGGGCCGTGACCTTGAACCGATGATCCGGTTTTTCGAAAGCCCTCTGGGGCGCGAGATTGTCGGGCTGGAAATCTCGGCCCGGCGCGCCCTGCTTGATCCGCAGCTTGACGAAGCCAACAAGGCCCGTCTGGAAGACATGCGCCGCGCCAACGATCCGCGGCTGGATCTGATCAGGCGTTTCATCGAGGTCAATGAGCTTGTCGAATACAATGTCGCCGGCACGCTGAACTCGGATTTCGCATTCTATCGGGGGCTGAACGACGGGGGCGCCTATGATGAGCCGATTACCGAAGAAGAAATGCTGAAAGAAGTCTGGCGCGGCGAACAGGAGGTGCGCAAGGATACGGAAGACTGGATGTTATCCTTCCTCAACCTGGCATATTCGCCGCTCGGAGACGACGAACTGCAGAGCTATATCGACTTCAGCGCGTCACCGGCCGGCCAGCAGTTGAACGCGGCGCTGTTTGCCGGGTTCGATGACATGTTCGACAAGATCACTTACCAACTGGGCCGCGCCGCCGGCGTGATCGTGAGCAGCGAAAACCTGTAGGTCAGGGAGGGCGCCGAACGGCCGACGGCCAGCCTCAGCCGGCGCAACAAGACAACTTGGCCACATCCTTTTCAAACGTCTGGGCGGCCAGCTTCAGCCCCTCTACGGTTGTCAGATAGGGAAATATCGTCGCGCCAAGGTCTTCGTAGGTCATGCCCGCCCGGACAGCCAGCGCGGCCGTCTGGATCGTATCGGCGCCTTCCGGGGCCAGAACATGCGCGCCAAGCAGGCGTTTGCTGCCCCGTTCGGCAACCAGCTTGATGAGGCCGCGCACATCGCGTGCGGCCAGTGCGCGCGGCACATGTTCAAGCGGCAGCACCGATGTCACCACGTCATGACCGGCCTTGCGGGCCTGTGCCTCGGTCAGCCCGACACTGGCAAGCTGCGGGTCGCTGAACACGACAGAGGGCATTCCATCATTGTCATATGTCAGCGCGTCACCTGCGCCGATGGCATTTGTGGCCGCCAGCCTGGCCCCGTAGGCCGCCATGTAGACAAACTGGTCGCGCCCGGTCACATCGCCGGCGGCATAGATGCCGTCACGGGTCGTGCGCATCATCGGGTCGGTGACAATTGCGGCGCGCGCATCCGTCATCACACCGGCGTCGTCCAGCCCCAGACCATCGGTATTGGCCACCCGGCCCGTCGCCAGCAACAGCCGACGCGCGGAAAACGCGATGTCTTCACCATCGCGCGTCGTTGCCTGCAGGGTCATTCCCCGGTCGTTCGCGGCGACGGCGTTATAGCGCAACCCGTCGAAAACCCGGATGCCTTCTTCGGTGAAGCTGGAGGTCAGGGCTGCGGATATTTCCGGCTCGGCTCCGGGCAGCAGCCCGCGTCGGGTGACCAGCGTGACACGGCTTCCGGCACGCGCAAACATCTGCGCCAGTTCGACCCCGATGAAGCCGCCGCCCATCACCACCAGGCTTTCCGGCAACTCTTCAAGTTCAAGCGCGCGGGTGCTGTCCA
>JALSJL010000249.1 GCA_026989405.1 Marinosulfonomonas sp.
GTGGTCCTCGGTGCCGCCGGCACGGGCCACCGGGAGCAGTCCCAGCACCCAGAAACGCGTCCATTCATGCGTGTCCGACCCCGAGACCCGCATCATCCCGCGACCTGCGCGCATCTTCCAGACAAAGCCGTTAGGGGCGGCCAGAACCTGTTGGGCGGTCATGTCCAGGTATTTCGGATCAGACCTGGTTCCCATGCCGAACCTGCCGCGCATCTCGATCTGGACGACGTCTTGCAGCGGCGTGCCGGGGGCGATGGAAAACAGGAAGAACCGGCGCGCGGGCGCGGGCAGGTCGGCCACCATTTCGGGGCGGAACACATCGGGCCGGCCAGGCTGCCCGGCGCTCAGCCGCTGCCAGACAGCACGGTCGGCACGGTGATCCGACTGGCGCCAGATCAGCAGGGCTCCGATTGCGATCGCAAGCGCCAGGGCAAGGAGAACGAGAAAGGTTTTCATGCCAGACCCCACTTTGGTCGCCCTCATTCTCCCGCATTGGGAGCGCGCGCGTCAATGATCTGCATCATGGCGTCGGCGCAAACGCATCCTGCCAAGCGCGACCGCCGCGGCCACCAGCGCCAGCCAGGCGATCCCGGCCCCGAGAAGCTGGCGGGGAAGATGTTGCGACAAGGTGTTGATGTCCGTGCGTCCGCTTTGCCAATAGTTCCACCGGGCGCCGATGCGGCTGGCAAGCGAAAGATCCCCGGTTGTCAGAGCGATGATGGCGTCGCCGCTGGCCGGGGCCAGGCGCGCCGTGGTGTTGATCGCGGGAAGGTTGACACCGTCATGGCCGATCACATGCCCCCCCGCGCCGTCGCTGCCGAAAATCGTGACGCCCAGCCCCCAGATCGGAATGCCGAATTCCCGGGCGTGCGGGCGGGCCAGCATCTGCACGCTTTGCGCACTCAGAACGCCGCGCCCGGCGGGGGCGCCCCCGGGACCGGGCAGATGTGCCTGCAGGAAACGCACAAGATCGGCTGGCGAGGTGTAAAGCGAGGCGGCCGCCAGCGCGCTGAATTTGCGCGGTGCGGCGGGCTTGCCGTCAAGATCGAAATGTTGCGCAAGATCGGGGTCGGCCAGCGCCAGGAGGTCATAGCCCGAATTGCGCATGTCCAGTGGTCGCAACACCTCGTCACGCATGTAGCCGGCAAAATCGCGGCCGGTGACATCCTCGATCATGAGTTGCAGCAGGCTGTAGCCGCCGCCCGAATACTGCCAGCGGCTGCCCGGCGGCCAAGCCACGCGGACAACGCCCGAAGCCCCCGGCATCGCATCGGCGGCGTGCTCAAGCGATGCCGGCAACGGCTGAACCTCGGCGGTCTGCGCAAACCCGTCATAGCCCAGATCGTCATCCAGCCCTGCCGTATGGCTGAGCAGGCGGCGCGCCGTAACCGCGCCATTGTCAAAGCCGGTTTGCGGCAGCGACCAGCGTTTCAGGTCGTTGTCGACCGGCGCATCAAGGTCGATCAGCCCCCGGTCGGCCAGCCTCAGAACGCCCCAGGCCGATATCCACTTGCTCAGCGAGGCGACCTGAAACAGGCTGTCACGGTGGATGCGCTCGCGCGGGTCGGCCGAAAAATACAACTCGGCAGCGACTTCGCCGTCCTGCAACAGGACAATCGCCGCATTGCCGCGATGATCGGCCAGAAACCTTTGCTGAACGGCGGCCAGAAACCCCGGCGCGTCGCCAGGTCGCGCCAGGGCAGGGCGCCAGAACCCATGCGCGGCCAGCAGGATTGTCGCAGCCAGAACGATCAGCAGGCCAAGACACGCAAGAACAACAGCGACCAGGGCGCCATGCCGGCGCGCCGGACCCGTCCGGGGTTGGGCATCGCTCATGGTGCAGCCCTTCGATTCGCGCGCCCGTTGCCCCGGGCGCCATTGCGTCAGTCTTCCATTTCCACCAGCAGATCCTTGGCGTCGATCTGCGCTCCGGCCGTTACATGAACGGCCTTGATCACCCCGTCGGCCTCGGCGTGGATGCCGGTTTCCATCTTCATCGCTTCGATGGTGAGCAGCAGGTCGCCCTGTGCCACCTGCTGGCCGGCCTGCACGCAGACCGTGGCGACAACGCCCGGCATCGGCGCGCCGATATGGGCCGGGTTGGCCGGGTCGGCCTTGGGGCGCGCAGCGGTCGCCGCCTTGACCTTGCGGTCGGCAAGACGGATCACGCGGGGCTGGCCGTTCAGTTCGAAGAACACCTTGGCCTCGCCCTCTTCGTTGGTCTCGCCGATCGCCTGGCAGCGGATTTCCAGCGTCTTGCCGGGGTCGATCTCGGCGCTGATCTCTTCGCCCACGTCCATGCCGTAGAAAAAGTTTTTCGTCGGCAGGGTGCGCACGGGGCCGTATTTGCGGTGCCGGCCCATGTAGTCGAGGAACACCTTGGGATACATCAGGTAGCCGTTCAGATCCTCGTCATCGATCACGAACCCGTCCAGGTCTTCCGACAGTTTCGCCCGCGTCGCTTCCAGGTCCACCGGCTTCAGGTGCTTGCCGGGGCGCTCGGTCGAGGGCTTTTCGTCCTTCAGCACCTTTTTCACGATGGCCTCGGGCCAGCCGCCGGGGGGCTGGCCAAGGTTGCCGCGCAGCATGTCCACCACGCTTTCCGGGAAGGCGACCTCCTTCTCGGGGTCCAGAACGTCCTCGGCGCT
>JALSJL010000250.1 GCA_026989405.1 Marinosulfonomonas sp.
GCTTGCCACGCAGGCGCATGGCGACGATCGACGCCAAGCGGCCCAGAACAACGCCCTCGGCGTCGATCAGGATCCACTTCTTGTCGATGTCCGCCGGTGTTGCGGAGAATGTTTTCATTTTTCATGCCCTTTGGGGGGTGGAATTCGATTGCTGTGTTCTAAAGTATCCAGACGCGCGGTCAAGTGTGGAAACTCACATTAAATTCCTTTATTTCAATATGTTAAAAATAAGGTATTATTTTACCCCAAAAACGCCCGCGCCCGTGAGAACCGCGGTCAGGATCAACAGCGCCCTCCGAAGGATCAATAGTTCCTTCCGATACCCCCCCCCTGTTGGCTGCAGTGCGGTGCCTGTCGGGCAATATGCGACGTAATGCCCGCATGAACGGTGATTGCCAGTGACCCAACGGCAATCGAAACCAGAGAGCTGGAGGTTGCAATCAAGGCAAATCCGATGGAAACCACAATGAGCACGGAGCCCGGCAGCCCCCGGTTTGACGCGTCGCCTTCGTTCTGTCTGACGATGCCCTCGCCGTCGGGCCGCGGGAAAATCAGGCAAATGACCAAGGACAAGGCGAAGAGGAACCCGGACCGAAACAGAAAGTTCCACCAGAATTCTGCCGGCGGAGAGGCCATATCTGCGAACACGGCAAAAACGAGTGACATCCACACGGCATCCTGTGCACTTTCCCCAACCTTGACAGGCCATCCCCCCGCCCTTCGGCAAAGGGTCGCATCGGACCGGCCAACATCAAGAGAGCGGCAACAAGGCTTGGCAGATGCTCAAAGAAGCGTGGGGCCGATGGGGCGAGTTTGACCGTCTCCCCCCACATCAAGCTGGCGAACGCGAGCGCGGCAACAATGGCAAGCAGGGGATTCGCATCCGAAAAGAATCGTCGTGCCGCTGGCCGCGGTTCGTTCCCTTTCATGCCCTTGCCGCGCAGCAATGGACCGCCCTACCACATGAGCCAGGTCAACCAGACCGCAAGCGCAGCGACCACGGTGGCGCGCGATACGTTCGCAACTCGCCATTTCTCCCGGTCCGCAAGCTGCCGGTATTGCGGGGTCACGCAAAGCAACACCCCCAGGACCATGACCGTCTCCGGCATGTGCTCCGCGGGAAATTCATGGCCATACCCGCTTGTCAGCAATCCCGCCGTGGCAACCCCCGCCCCAAGCAGGGCGAAGCGCGCCAGAAAAACATCCGAGCTGCTGCGTTCGAGTATTGTCCAAGGCGCAAAATCCTTCAGGAGGTTTTCGGCTGGTTGCAGCCGCAACGCCGAGTTCAGGCCGTGGATTGCGCCCGCAGCACTTGCAACCAGCGGATAACGAAATCCGGTCAGCAACATGACGAGGACGGTCATGGTCAAGGTGGAAAACGCGCCATGCCAAAGCCGTTCGCGCGGACCGGCGTGCAGGACATACCCGTAACTGCCCGTTTGGGCCATGCCGATCCCCACAAGACCGCCAAGCCCCGCGAAAACCGCGAGGTCTGCGCCGCGGACGCCAAAGGACACGGCGTTGCACAAACTCACCAGGGCCGAAACTGTCAATCCATATACGATCCAGTGGCGGGGCCATTGCAGCAAATTCTCTGGCCACCCAAGGGCTTTCCCACTGCTATCCGAATGCAACATGGGGCTTTTCCCGAAATCGTCACTCGCCCCATGATTGCATGCCGCTCGCAATAGATCAAACCTGCGGCGTAACCTTCGGCGGGATCGAATAGGTCAGGCTGGCGCGCGCAACCGGGTGCTCCATCCCTTCGGAAAACACGCGCACATCGCCGACCGCCAGAACGCGCCCCAGCTTCAACAGGTCCGCTCTCGCGATCAGGTCCACGCCGGCCGCCGGCTTGCGCATGAAGTCGATGGAACAGTTCGTCGTGACCGCCAGCGCCTCGGGCCCGATCATCGCCAGGATCGCCAGGTAGACCGACACATCGGCCAGCGCGAACATGCTCGGCCCGGAAACCGTGTTACCCGGTCGCAGGTGGCGCGCGTCCACGTGCAGGCGAACGGTCACCGTGTTCGGGGCGACCGCTTCGACGCTGAAATCATCCGCGACCTGCGCAAAGGCCTCGTGCATGAAGGCGTTCAGTTCTTCGAGCGACATTTTCAGCGTCATGGCTTTCCCCCTGGGCTTCCCCCGCGCCTGGTATCGCTCTAGACTTGGCCCGGCAGAGCAAAGGACGCAAGATGACAATTCTCGAACGTGAAGATTCCGACGGCATCGCCCACCTGACGCTCAACAACCCGGCAAGCCTGAATGCGCTGTCCGACGCCATGCTGGCTGCGCTGAAAGACGAGTTTTCGCGCCTGATGGACGACACCGCCACCCGCGTGGTGGTGCTTTCGGGCGAAGGCAAGGCGTTCTGCGCCGGCCACGACCTGAAGGAAATGACCCGCGCCCGGCAGGCCGAGGATGGCGGCGCCGCCTATTTCGCCGATCTGTTCACCCGGTGTGGAGAGGTGATGCAGATGATCCCCCGCCTGCCGCAACCGGTGATCGCGCAAGCGCACGGGATTGCCACCGCCGCCGGCTGCCAGCTGGTGGCCAGCTGCGACATGGCGGTGGCCGCCGAGGGCACGCGCTTTGGCGTCAACGGGGTGAACATCGGGCTGTTCTGCTCCACG
>JALSJL010000251.1 GCA_026989405.1 Marinosulfonomonas sp.
CGGGCACAGATCAATGATGTTGCCTTGCAGGTTGCTGTCGATCGTGGCGCCAAGATAGGTCGTGATCTCGGCATCCTCGCCGCGCCCCGTCTGACCCATGACCAGCACGCCCGCGACTTCCGAGGTAAAGCGCACGCAGCGTGTGCAGCTGATGCAGCGCGTCATGGTCGTGGCCACCAGCGGGCCCAGCTCAAGATCTTCCGATGCGCGCTTGGGCTCGCGGTAACGCGAGAAATCGACCCCATAGGCCATTGCCTGATCCTGCAGGTCGCATTCGCCACCCTGATCGCAGATCGGGCAGTCAAGCGGGTGGTTGATCAGCAGAAATTCCATCACCCCTTCGCGGGCCTTTTTGACCATCGGCGACCGGGTGTTCACCACCGGCGGCTGCCCTTCCGGGCCCGGGCGCAGATCGCGCACCTGCATCGCGCAACTTGCGGCGGGTTTGGGCGGTCCGCCGACCACTTCGACCAGGCACATGCGGCAGTTGCCGGCGATCGAAAGACGTTCATGGTAGCAAAAACGGGGGATCTCGATGCCGGCCTGTTCGCAGGCCTGGATCAGCGTCATGGCGCCCGGCACCTCAATTTCGATCCCGTCGATCACGATCTTGCGCAAGTCGGTCATTTACAGGTTCCATCCACTTTCCACGCGCTCCTGATCAAGCCAGGCGGGCGGTGTGTGATTGCAGTGATTTTCGGGCTCGTGCCGCCCATGTTGCGCTGGCAGTGCAGGCGCGCCTTGTCAGTCGCCAACGCCAGAGCACGCTCTCGCGGCAAGGCCGACGGTTCGACGAATACCGAAAAGTCGTGTGAATCTTCAAGGAAGATCAGCGTCGTCTTCGGAGCCGCGACCGTGGCCGCCGGCCCCGGGGCCGGAAACGGGCGGGACGCGACGCAGCCGCCTAGCGCCACAAGGCCCGCCAAAAGAATGATACCCGGTTTCATCATTTCCACGACCACAGCAATTGTCCGGTCAGCGTGCCGGCAGCAATTTCGGCGCGCCCAAGTCTGCAATAAGTGTCTTTGTCGCCTTCCACAACGCCATTTTCCAACATGTAGGCCCGCGCCAGTGAAATTATCCGCGCCTTGTGCTCGGGCGATTTCAGAAATGCCTCGATTTCCGCTTTGGAGTAGCCTTTCGACAAGGCATACCGCTCCAACTCCTTGGCCTTGTTCAAGGCAACGATGAAACGTGCGTGAATGGAAGGGCAAGTCCGCCGAATGCCCTCGCCCACCATCGCCGCGACGAGTGATCTGGTTATGTGGGGGTCCTGGCTGATCGGCACCTTCGCCTGCGCCGGAAACACGGAAGCCGCAAGAAACATGCCCGCAGCCAGCATTGCCGGCAGTGGGCTGGCAAATCTGGCGACGCCGGAATTCTGATTGGTTGTTCTCATCTGCCTTACTCCGCCGGGCGGCAACTTTCGATGCCCCCGATCTTTAGTGGCGCCAATCGCCTGGCGCCGCGTTCCCCAGCTTTTTCGTGATGATTGCCGCAGGTGCTGCGACCGGCCCGGTTTGTCCAGGTCTCATGGCCCGGCCAGCCGGCCAAAGGCGCATGTTTGAAGCGTAACCTGCCCCATCCGCAGGGCATGCGCCAATAACGCTGCCGTGAACAGGCCGGCGCTGCTGCATGATGACCATCGCTAGCGGATGCGCATCAGGTCGGCGACGGCATCGTTTTCCCTGGCCTCGGCGCGGATGGCAGCACATAGCGCCTCATCACCCTGGGCGGCAACACCGTGGCGCTCGCGAAGGTCCTTTTCCCGCCTGGCAATCTCGGCCAGAGCGGCTTCGCCTTGCAGATGCTCCACCGCATCCTGCACGCTGATGCCTTCTTTCATGAGCTTCTGGTATAGCGCCAGAACGTGTTTTTCCACGCGTTTGCTGCGCGCCTTGATGCCCTGGCATTTCTGGTCGGCCGTGGCTGCCATCGTGACCTCGGCGACCATGTCATAGGCATAGTCCGGCAGCATATCGACCTTGGCCAGCGCGGGCACCGCAATCAGGGCCGCCGCCGTGGCCATCCATGCCAGTTTTCTTGTCACAATCATCGACGCCTCCGTTCGCGAAACGGCGAGATGCCGTCCCTTGCCTTGCGCAGAAACGCGAACACCATCACGGTGCCCACGAATACCAGCCCTGCAATACTTAGGTATATCCAGCGCGATGCCAACCCACTGTCAATCGCCATATGCGCATACCACGCCGGTAGGAAAGAAACCGCCGCTGCAAGAAGGGCCGCGATCAGGCTGAGCAGGCTGTCCCACAGTCGGCGAAGGGATTTCATGGTGTGCGACCCGTTTCCGAAGAAGAGGCTTCCCGGAAACCGAGTGCTGGCCGCAAGACCCGCGGAAGACAGACCGGTTGTGGCACGCCGGACTATTCCGCCGCAACCGCGCTGCTGCGGCCGGCCTTGCGCGCCCTGATCCGGTCTTCGATCTCATCGCGGAAATGGCGCACCAGCCCCTGGATCGGCCAGGCCGCCGCATCGCCCAGGGCGCAGATGGTGTGGCCCTCGACCTGCTTGGTCACGTCGATCAGCATGTCGATCTCCTCGATCTCGGCGTCGCCGGTCACCAGCCGGTCCATCACGCGCATCATCCAGCCGGTGCCCTCGCGGCAGGGCGTGCACTGACCGCAGCTTTCGTGCTTGTAGAACGCGCTCAGGCGCCAGATCGCCTTGATGACGTCGGTCGATTGATCCATCACGATCACGGCTGCCGTGCCCAGACCCGACTGCTGCTCGCGCAGCCAGTCGAAATCCATGATCGCCTCGCGGGCAATGTTGCCCGGCAAGAGCGGCACCGACGAGCCGCCCGGGATCACGGCCTTGAGGTTGTCCCAGCCGCCGCGGATACCGCCGCAGTGCTTTTCGATCAGTTCTTCGAAGGGGATCGACATGGCCTCTTCGACGACACAGGGGTTGTTCACATGGCCCGAGATCGCAAACAGCTTGGTGCCCGCATTGTTGGGGCGACCAAAGCCCGCAAACCATTCCGCCCCACGGCGCAGAATGGTCGGCACGACGGCGATGCTTTCGACGTTGTTCACGGTGGTCGGACAGCCATAAAGGCCCGCCCCCGCCGGAAACGGCGGCTTCATCCGCGGCATGCCCTTCTTGCCCTCGAGGCTTTCCAGCAGCGCGGTTTCCTCGCCGCAGATATAGGCGCCTGCCCCGTGGTGCAGGAACAGGTCGAAATCCCAGCCGGACCTGGCGGCGTTCTTGCCCAACAGTCCCGCGTCGTAGCATTCGTCGATGGCCGCCTGCAACGCCTCGCGCTCTCGGATATATTCGCCGCGCAGGTAGATATAACAGGTATGGGCGTTCATCGCGAAGCTGGCGATCAGCGCGCCTTCGATCAGCGTGTGCGGATCGTGGCGCATGATCTCGCGGTCCTTGCAGGTGCCCGGCTCCGACTCATCCGCGTTGATCACGAGGTATGCCGGGCGACCGTCGCTTTCCTTGGGCATGAAGGACCATTTCAGACCGGTCGGAAAGCCGGCCCCGCCGCGTCCGCGCAGACCCGAGGCCTTCATCTGCTCGATGATCCAGTCGCGGCCCTTCTTGATGATCCCGGCGGTGCCATCCCAATGGCCGCGCTTTTTCGCGCCGGCAAGACTACGGTCGTGCATGCCATAGAGGTTGGTGAAGATCCGGTCCTGATCCTTGAGCATCTGCGTCTTCCTACATTTCCCGGCGCGCACGCCAGATCTGGTAAATCACAACCATTGACCAGAAAAATCCAGCCACGGCCATCAGGTCAAACAGGATGGCATAGCGGCCGGGAAGGCCAAGCTGCTTGCCAACATACTGGGCGCCAAGCCAGAGAATCATGGTGCCCGCAATGACGATGGCAACCATGCGTGTCTTGCGGGCGATCTTCTGATCCTTGTCGGAGTCCACCGTTTCCACCCCTAGTAAACGCCGCCCTTCTTGACCTTCTTGGCAAACTCGGTCGTGCCACCCTTGGCCAGAACCTTGGCCTGCTTGACCCATTCGTCGCGGCTTACACGGCCCTTGAAGCCTTCCAGGTTCTCGTCAACCCATTTTACTTCCCTGGCACGCCACGAGGCGATCTGGTCAAAATGGTAGACACCCATCTTGTTCAGCACCTTTTCCAGCTTCGGGCCGATGCCCTTGATCATCTTCAGATCATCCGGCTTGCCTTCGCGCGGAGCGCTGAGAAATTCGGGTTTTCCATCCGCGGCCACCGGCTTGCGCGCAGGTTTGCTGGCGGCCTTTTTGGCGGCGGGTTTGGCGGCGGGTTTGGTCGCAGGCTTCTTCTGTGTCGCCGCGCTGGATGCCGCTTTCTTTTTTGGCGCCGCCTTTTTCGCCGCAGGCTTGTCTGCAGGCTTTTTGGCGGGCTTTTCGGCCGGTTTCTCTACCGGCGCCGGCGCCGGCTTTTCGGCGGCCGGGGTCGACACGACAGCGGCTGCGGGAGCAGCGGCCTCGGCCTTGGCCGGTTCTGGCGAAGCAGCGGGCGCTGGCGCGGGTGCAGCGGCGGGCGAAGGCGCTGCAAGGCTTTCGTCTTCGCCACCGCTGTAAAAACCGATCCACAACAGGATCGCCACAAGAATGGCGATCAGAATCGCGAGCAGCAATGCAGGCCAGAACGCATAACTGGCCAGATATTTCAGCGCCAGGAACGCAAGGACACCGGCGACAATCGCCAGCCCCCAGACCTTGCCCGAATTGGTGTTGCTCTCAGAACTCATGGACTTTCTCCCCGTTCTTGATTGTTACGCGATTCATACAGACTCAATACTTAGCGCGTTTGGAAAATTCCGTCTCGCCGCCGTCGGCAAGGGTCCTGGCTTGTTCCACCCAGTTGTCGCGGCTGACACGTCCCTTGAAGCCCTCGAGGTTCTCGTCGACCCAGTTGACTTCATCCGATGTCCATTTCGCAATCTGATCAAAGTGGAAAAACCCGAGCTTGTTCAGAAGCTTCTCGAGCTTCGGCCCGACCCCCTTTATCAGCTTCAGGTCATCGGCGCCGGACTTGCGCGCCGCTTTCAGGGCCCGCGGACGTTTGGGCTTGCCCGGTTTCCCGGCCGGTTTGGCAGCGGGTTTTCGCGCCGGTTTGCGTGCCGACGCCTGCGCGGGCTTTGCACTGGCTGGTGCACTGTCGCCCAGCCAGGGCGCGCGCAGCGCAGCCTCAGTTCCGTCAATCCGTTTCACCGTATCGCCCAGGTCCACGGCCAGTTGCACCGATGCGTTGTATTGCGTGCGGCCGCTTTCGTATTCAGTCAGGCTGGTCAGGCCCGAAAGCGGTTCAGCGGCATAGCGACCATTTTGCGGCCCCGGCACCGGCACCTGGCCGGCGGCCAGCTCGTCGATGATCTCACCCAGCCGTTCGGCGGTCAGGTCTTCGTAATAATCCTTGCCGATCTGTGCCATCGGCGCATTCGAGCACGCCCCGAGGCATTCAACCTCTTCCCAACTGAACTTGCCGTCAGCTGACAACTGGTGCGGCTGCGCCGCAATCTTTTCACGACACACCCCGATCAGGTCTTCGGCCCCGCAGATCATGCACGATGTCGTGCCACAAACCTGAACATGTGCAACACTGCCAACCGGCTGAAGCTGGAACATGAAATAAAAGGTCGCGACTTCCAGCACCCGGATATGGGCCATGCCAAGCATGTCGCCGATGTGCTCTATTGCAGGCCGGGTCAGCCAGCCTTCCTGTTCCTGGGCGCGCCAGAGCAGCGGAATGACTGCGCTGGCCTGGCGGCCTTCAGGATACTTGGTCAACTGCAGTTCCGCCCAGGCCTGGTTGGCCGGGGTAAAGGCAAAGCTCTCGGGCTGATCGGGATGAAGTCGGCGTAGCATCAGGCGGCTCCGGCATTGAGATGAACAAGCAGTGCGGCAATCGCGACCGTGGCCGAAAGCGCCGCTGAAAACACATGCTTGATGTATGGCTTGTTGTGGCGCGCATAGATCCAGGCGTCATGCGCCGCGCTGACACCCGTGGCCGTAAAGATAAAGGCGATCAGCCCCGGATCACCGTTGTAGATTGCGCCGGCCATGATCAGGGCCATTGCCAGATACCGGTTCGCCATGACTTCCGGCAGATTTTCCGTGTCATGGGTCGCAAATGTCAGGCCGCGCCTGGGTGCCCAGAGGAAGAGGACGGCCAGCCAGATGACGATCCCGGTCAGGAAAACCGCCAGCGCGGTTATATAGATCGGCATGCCGCTCATCGGTCCACCTCGCCGAACACGATGTCCATCGTCCCGATAATCGCCGCCACGTCGGCAAGCTGGTGACCGGACGCCACGAAATCCATCGATTGCAGGTGCAGAAAACCGGGCGCGCGGATCTTGGCGCGATACGGCTTGTTGGAGCCATCGGACACAAGATAAACCCCAAACTCGCCCTTGGGGGCCTCCACGGCTGCGTAAATCTCACCCTCGGGCACGCGAAACCCTTCGGTATACAGCTTGAAGTGATGGATCAGCGCTTCCATCGAGGTCTTCATGTCCTTGCGGCGTGGCGGCGTCAGCTTGCCGCGCGCAAGCACATCGCCCTGCCCGTCCGGCGCGCGGAGTTTTTCGATTGCCTGATGTATGATTTTCACGCTCTCGCGCATTTCCGCCATGCGCACGAGATAGCGGTCATAGCAATCACCATTCTTGCCGACAGCGATCTTGAAGTCGAATTCATCATACAGTTCATAGGGCTGCGAACGGCGCAGATCCCAGGCCAGCCCCGAGCCGCGCACCATCGGGCCGGAATAGCCCCAGTCGAGGATGTCCTGCTCGGTGATCACGCCGATGTCGACATTGCGCTGCTTGAAGATCCGGTTTTCTGTCAGCAGCTCGTCAATGTCGTCCAGATGGGACGGGAATTCCTGCGCCCATTTTTCGATGTCGTCGATCAGATCGGGCGGCAGGTCCATGTGAACGCCGCCCGGCCGGAAATAGGCCGCATGCAGCCGCGACCCGCTGGCGCGCTCATAAAACACCATGAGCTTTTCGCGTTCTTCGAACCCCCACAGAGGCGGGGTCAGCGCGCCCACGTCCATCGCTTGCGTGGTGACGTTCAGAAGGTGGTTCAGCACCCGGCCGATTTCACAGTAAAGCACCCGGATCAGCGACGCCCGGCGCGGAATTTCAACGCCGGTCAGCTTTTCGATGGCCAAGCACCAGGCGTGTTCCTGATTCATCGGCGCCACATAGTCGAGCCGGTCGAAATACGGCAGGTTCTGCAGGTAGGTGCGGCTTTCCATCAGCTTTTCGGTGCCGCGATGCAGCAGGCCGATATGCGGGTCGGCGCGTTCAACGATTTCACCGTCCAGTTCCAGAACCATGCGCAAGACACCATGCGCGGCCGGGTGCTGGGGCCCGAAGTTGATGTTGAAGTTCCGGATTTTCTGTTCGCCGGTCATGATATCGTCGTGGGAACCGTCCATCATCTCTGGACCTCCAGCATGTTGGATTGCCATTCGCTCGGCACCTGCCCAAGCGTGTTGCGCACATAGTCGTATTGCGGCGCCAGCCATTCACGCGCATGGCTGCGCTGCACGTCATCCATTGTCGCCTGAACGCCGACATGGACCGGCCTGGAAAACGGCGCAGGCCAGGCGGAAATTCCGAGAAAGCTGCATATCTGATCGATCGCCCGCTGCGTGAACAGGTCTTCGTAGTAGAGCACAAGAAGCTGTGACGGCCGCAGTGCGGCGGACAGGCGTTCGAGCATGGACCGATAGTCGCTGCGCTGCCATATCCCCGGATGGCGCCCGCGCCCGAACCGCCAGAAAATCCGGTTGGTGCGCGGCTGCACGTCTTCCGGGCGGGCCGCCAGGCGCGCCGCGTTCATCCGCACATGCGACCAAAGGCGGGCCACCGGATCGCGCAGCACCAGAATGAACCGGGTCCGCCGCGCCAAGGCAGCCATTTGCGCAAGCATTTGCGTGGACAACAGACCATAGGCGGGCGTCGATTCGCCAATCAGAGTCTGGCCGGCCCGCCCCTTGTTCAGGTAGCCCAGATAGGCCGGCAGATCCTGTTCCGGGCGTTCGTGCAATGCGATCAGATCAAGGCAGTCGGCAATCTGGCCTTTCAGTTCACTGATCTGACGGGCATTTTCGGGCGGACAATCCAGCAGAGCGACGTGCAGTGATTTCAGCCTCGTGTTCAGCTGGCGCAACTGGTAGCCGTGCTCGTCGAATTCCCGAGCGTCAAAGTAGTGAAGCTCCTTGATCGAGCGCAAATGCGTGTCAGGATGGCTTTCAAGGTAGCGATAAAGCCAGCTGGTGCCTGATTTCGTGGCGCCGACACCGAAAAATATCGTGGGTTGATCCACCATTCGCGCGCGCTCAGCCCCTGTCCCCGGATGCGGCAACGTCATCCTTGAACGCCACGACCCAGAGCAGGATCAGCGCGCCCAGAGGGATAACGGCAAACACCGCGACCCAGGCCGGGATCCCCGATCTTGGCAGGATGCGCCAGAACGGGATCACGAGAAGTGCGGCCCAGATCAACATCCACATCCAGCTGAACCCGAACATGCCACCGTATTGATAGTCCATCATGGTGCCTTTTCCTGTTTTTCATCGCCGGGCAGAATGTACTGCGCGCCCTCCCAGGGGCTCATGAAATCAAATTGCCGATACTCCTGGGTCAGCGTTACCGGCTCATATACGACACGTTTCTTTTCTTCATCGTAGCGCACTTCGGTGTAGCCGGTTGTCGGGAAATCCTTGAGCAAGGGATGACCGCGAAAACCGTAGTCTGTCAGGATGCGCCGCAAATCGGGATGGCCGGAAAAGAGGATCCCGAACATGTCGAACACTTCGCGTTCGAACCAGTTGGCGCTTTGGTGAATATCAATGATCGAGGGCACCATGTCTTCCTCGCGCAGCTCGGCCTTCACGCGAACGCGGTGGTTCTGATACATCGACAGGAAGTGATAGACCATGTCGAAGCGCGCTTCGCGACCCGGCCAGTCGATCGCCGTGATGTCGACCAATGTAGAGAACCGGCAGGACCGATCCGTTTTCAGGAACTCGATGAAATCGTGCAGCGTTGCCAGGGTCACCGTTACCGTCAACTCGCCGTGCTCCACGCGCCAGTCCAGGACACAGTTTGGCCGCTTGGCCTCAAGATGGGCGCCCAGTTCCTTCAGTGCTTCACTCATCGCGTCACCTCACGATCGTGCCGGTTCGGCGGATTTTTCGTTGCAGCATCAGCGTTCCGTAAAGCAGCGCTTCGGCCGTCGGCGGGCAGCCCGGCACGTAGACATCGACCGGAACGATCCGGTCGCAGCCCCGAACCACGGAATAGGAATAGTGGTAGTAGCCGCCACCATTGGCGCAGCTTCCCATCGAGATCACATAGCGCGGCTCGGGCATCTGGTCATAGACCTTGCGCAGCGCCGGGGCCATCTTGTTGGTCAGCGTGCCGGCCACGATCATCAGGTCGCTCTGGCGCGGGCTGGCGCGCGGCGCGGTGCCGAAACGCTCCAGGTCGTAGCGGGGCATGGCGGCGTGCATCATCTCGACCGCGCAGCAGGCCAGACCGAAGGTCATCCAGTGCAGGCTGCCGGTGCGCGCCCAGTTGATGATGTCTTCCGTCGAGGTCAGCAGGAAGCCCTTGTCCTGCAGATCCTCGTTCATCGCCTGCAGGCTGACATCCTTGTCAATGCCCGCATCGTTGGCAGCGGTGCTCAATCCCATTCAAGCGCCCCTTTTTTCCATTCGTAAGCGAAACCGATCGTGAGCACGGCCAGAAACACCATCATCGACCAGAAACCGACCAGCCCGACATCCTTGAAGGCCACGGCCCAAGGGAACAAAAAGGCGATCTCGAGGTCGAAAATGATGAACAGGATGGCGACCAGGTAAAACCGCACATCGAACTTCATGCGGGCATCGTCGAAGGCGTTGAAGCCGCATTCATATGCGCTGATCTTTTCCGGGTCCGGGTTGCGCACCGCAATGATCACGGCCGCAAGAATCAGAACGACCCCCAACGCAACGGCGACGCCGAAGAATATCACGATGGGGAGGTATTCCCGAAGCAGCTCTTCCACAGGTGGCTCCTTTCGCAGGGCAGGCCATTTGACTGGGCTCGGCCCGGTTTACCGCCGCCCCCCGGCAGGGTCAACCGAAGCTGTGCGGTAAATGACCGTGATTTTCCGCGAAAATCAGGCAGGCCGCGACCGGACCGGGGTCACGGTGCCCAGGGCGGAGGTCGGCGTGCGAAGAAGGCCTCGATGCCGGCCTGCGCTTCTGCCGTCTCCCAGCGCCGGACCAACGCCTCGACCGTCTTGTCGATGACAGCATCGTCGATAACCGGCCCCAGGCTGCGCGCGAGCGCCTTGGCATCGGCCACCGCGCCGGGCGCACAGGCGAGGTAGGGCGCGATTTCGTCCTCGATTGCCGCGTCCAGATCTCCTGGTTGAACCGTTCTGGCCAAGAGACCCAGGGCAACGGCTTCTTCGGCCTGAAACACGCGCGAAGACATGAACACGCGGCGGGCCCTGGCTTCGCCCATACGGGCGATCACATATGGTGCGATGGTGGCGGGGATCACGCCCAGCCGCGTTTCGGTCAGGCCAAACCTTGCACCCGCCACCCCGATGGCCACATCGCATACGGCCGCCATGCCGAGACCACCACCGAAGGCCGGCCCGTGAACCCGGCCGATCAACGGTTTGGGAAGGGTGTTCATTACATCGAGCATATGCGCAAGTTTCCGGGCTTCGCGAAATCGCGTATCGCGATCCGCCGCCATCTGCTCCTGCATCCAGTTCAGATCGCCGCCGGCGCAGAAACTCTTGCCCTCGGCCCGAAGAACAACCACCCGAACGTCAGGGGCCCCGGCCAACTGCCGCGCCGCGGCGGTCAGATCGGCAATCATCTGCGCTGAAAGCGCGTTGTGTTTGTCGGGACGGTTCAGACACAGTGTCGCCACGCCCCGCTCGTCAACGCCCAACTCTACCGTTTCAAACATCATGCCTCCCGCATCCGCTGCGCCAACGCCGCCGCGCGGCGAAGAATGCCCGCATCCAGCCCGGTCTGGTAGCCCTTTTCCGCCAGCCACTCATACACCGTTTCAGTTGCCACGTTACCGGCAGCCCCCGGGGCGTAGGGGCAGCCGCCAAGTCCGCCGACGGCCGCATCGAACACCCGCAATCCAAGGTCCAGCGACACCTCGATGTTCTGCAAGGCATGGCCCACCGTGTCATGATAGTGACCGGCCAGCCTGTCCGCCGAAATCCTGGCGAGAACCGCCTCGAGCATCGCGGCAATCGTCCCTGGGGTGCCCTGCCCGATGGTGTCTCCAAGCGAAATTTCGTAGCAGCCCATGTCATGCAGGGCAGTTGCGACCGCAGCCACATTCTCGGGCGGTGTCGGGCCGTCAAACGGGCAGTCGGTGACGCAGGACACATAGCCACGAACTTTCAACCCGGCATCCCTGGCAGCCTTTGCGACCGGCTCAAACCGGTTCAGACTTTCACTTATCGAACAATTGATGTTGGCGCGACTGAATCCTTCGCTGGCCGAGCCAAAGATCGCAATCTCGTCTGCGCCGGCAGCCAGGGCGCGTTCGAAACCGCGCATGTTGGGCGCAAGCGCGCCATATGACACGCCGGGCACCCGTTCGATATTTGCCAGCACTTCTGCCCCGTCAGCCATTTGCGGAACCCATTTGGGGCTGACGAAACTTGCGACCTCGATCCGCCTGAATCCCGCCCTGGAAAGCATGTCGATCAATTCGACCTTGCGCGCCGTCGCGATCATGCGACTTTCGTTCTGGAGACCGTCCCTCGGACCAACTTCAAAGATTTCGACCTGTTCAACCATCCGGCACCCCATAGAACGGCCTTGTATATATCTCCGGCTTGCCATCCATGGCCTGGGCGGCCTGGAAAGCCGGGCGACTTTCGAGCCTTTCAAGATAGAGTTTCGCACCGGGCAACAGATCAAGCGGCACAAATCGCTGCGCAACCATCACACCGTAGCCCACGTTCGTATCCACCGCCGAAAACCCGCTGGCCAACAGATAGTCGCGCCCGGACACGACACGGTCGACCACCTCCAGCGTCTTTTCCAGCCTGCGCGCTTCCAGCTTCATCACCGTCGCAGAGCGCATGTGGTCTTCATAGAGGGCAATGTGCTGCTGGGTCAGCGCCGCGAGATGCTGGCCGATGGTTTCGGCAAAATGCAGCCATTCCAGCCAGTCGGCCCGTTCGTCGTCGCCCGGCGCGCGCCAAAGCGCGCTGTCGCGGGTTTCGCAAAGGTATTCGGTAGTCGCACCGCTTTCAAACAACACCCGGTCGTCGATCTCAAGCGCCGGCACGCGACCCGCCGGAGACAGTGCCAGAAAATCGTTGCCCCGCAACTCGCCAGAAAAAAAGGATCGGTAGACGACCTCAAAGTCCAGCCCCATCTCTTTCATCAACCACAGGGTCCGGAAAGAGCGCGCCTGCGGACAGTGATGCAGACGGATCATTCGACCACCTCCTCAAGACGGATCAGGGCGGCCCCGGCCTCCAGCTGATCCCCGGCAGCCACCAAGACCTCGGACACGGTTCCATCGCGACCGGCAGTCAAGGTATGCTCCATTTTCATCGCCTCCATCACGGCCAGCTTGTCGCCGGCGCTCACACTGTCGCCATCGCGCACAAGAACGGCCTTCACAAGGCCCGGCATTGGCGCTTCGATGACGCCGGGATCATGGGCCAGCGCGTCAGCCACAAGCAACGGATCCACGACCTGGAACTCAAACGCGGCACCGGCGAAAACCGCCACATGATCGCCAAACCGGCGGGCCGTGACCGGCGCGCCATCCGGGCCGACCCACCGGTCGGAACTCCGCCGAAAATCAATGTCGCGCCCATCAATGCGCACGCGAATTGTCGCTGCGTCCACAGTGCTGATCCGCGCCTCGAACTCTTCCCCGTTCTGGCAAAGGCGCATGTCCTGCTCCAGCGGCGCCCAAAGGGAGAAGCCCTGAAATGCTGACGGCGCCCGGTCAAGGCCGGCGGCCGCCAATGCCGCCTGTGCCCGCACCGCATCGCCCGGAATATCGCTTGCGGCAAGCGCATCCAGGTTGCGCCCGATCAGGCCGGTATCCACATCACCCGCAGCGAAACCGGGATGAGCCGCGAGCTTTCCGAGAAATGTCAGATTTGTGACAGTCCCTGCGACCTCGGTTGCGGCCAATGCTGCACGCAGTTGCAAAAGTGCAATGTCTCGGGTCGGCCCATGGCTTGTGATCTTGGCAATCATCGGGTCATACCATGCGGATATCTCGTCACCCTCGCGCACGCCGGTGTCCACGCGAACCCCCTGCGGAAAGCGCAGGTGGGCCAGGCGCCCCGTCGCCGGAAGAAACCCGCTTGGGACGTCTTCGGCGTAAAGGCGCGCTTCGAACGCGTGGCCCTTGAGCGAAATGTCCTCCTGAACAACCGGAAGCGTTTCGCCCGCCGCGACCCGCAATTGCCATTCGACAAGATCAATACCGGTCACAGCTTCGGTTACCGGATGCTCGACCTGAAGGCGGGTGTTCATTTCCATGAACCAGAACCGGTCAGGATGCAGCCCCTTGCTGGCATCGACGATGAATTCCACCGTGCCGGCCCCCGAATATCCGATCGCCTCGGCCGCGCGCACGGCGGCCGCGCCCATGGCCATACGCATGTCCGCGGTCATCCCCGGCGCCGGTGCTTCTTCGATGACCTTCTGATGACGCCGTTGCAGCGAACAATCCCGCTCGAACAGATGCACGGCACGGGCGCCGTCGCCAAATATCTGCATCTCTATGTGGCGGGGCTTTGCCACATATTTTTCGACCAGAACCGCGTCGTTTCCGAATGCGGTGGCCGCCTCGGCCCGGGCCGAGGCCAGGTGGGAGGCAAAATCCTGCGCCCGATCGACCAGCCGCATGCCTTTGCCCCCGCCCCCGGCCACAGCCTTTATCAGGACCGGATAGCCGATCTCTTCAGCCGCGCGCGCAAGGTGCTCGGCGTCCTGGTCGTCACCGTGGAAGCCCGGCACAACCGGAACGCCGGCCTGTTCCATCAGGCGCTTGGCGGCATCCTTGAGCCCCATCGCCCTGATCGCTTCTGCGGACGGGCCTATGAATATCAGCCCGGCCTTTTCAACCGCGTCCACGAATTCCGGGTTTTCCGACAGGAACCCGTAACCCGGATGGATCGCCTGCGCGCCGCTCTCAAGTGCGGCGGCAATGATCGCGTCGGAGCGCAGATAGCTGTCGGCGGGCGCGGCCCCGCCGATATGCAGGGCCTGATCAGCCAGCGCCACATGGCGCGCGTTCGCATCGGCATCCGAATATACTGCGGTGCAGGTCACCCCCAGCCGATGCGCGGTCTGGATGATCCGGCAGGCTATTTCACCCCGGTTGGCGACAAGGATCTTATCGAACATCGCGAAAATCTCTTCCTTGGACGAAAAACAGGAGCACCAGGCACGCCATCACATTCGGAACACGCCAAAACGGGTTTCGGCAATCGGGGCATTCAAGGCTGCGCGCAGCGACAGGGCCAGAACCGCCCGCGATTTACGAGGATCAATGACCCCGTCATCCCAAAGCCGGGCCGACGCATAGAGCGGGTGCGACTGCTGCTCGAACATTTCGATGGTCGGGCGTTTGAATTGCTGTTCATCGGCGTCAGACCAGGTGCCGCCGGCGCGCTCGATCGCGTCGCGCCTGACCGTGGCCAGAACACCGGCCGCCTGCTCTCCGCCCATGACCGATATGCGCGAATTGGGCCAGGTCCAGAGAAACCGCGGCTGATAGGCGCGACCGGCCATGCCGTAATTCCCGGCCCCGAACGAGCCACCTACGATCATGGTGATCTTTGGCACCGAGGTCGTGGCCACTGCCGTCACCATCTTGGCGCCATGGCGGGCGATGCCTTCGTTTTCATATTTCCGGCCCACCATGAACCCGGTGATGTTCTGCAGGAACACCAGCGGGATCCGCCGTTGCGAACAGAGCTCGATGAAATGGGCCCCCTTCTGTGCGCTTTGCGAGAACAGGACGCCGTTGTTGGCCACGATCCCGACCGGGCAGCCGTCGATATGGGCAAATCCGGTCACAAGGGTTTCGCCAAAGCGGGCCTTGAATTCATCGAACCGCGACCCGTCGACAATGCGCGCAATCACTTCGCGAATGTCGTAGGGCGTGCGCAGGTCGGCCGGAACGATATCGAGCAGTTCTTCGGGGTCATGGGCCGGCAATTCGGGGGTTTGCCACTGCACGGTCTGCGGGCGGGCGCGGTTCAGGCCTGCTATCGATTGTCGCGCCAGTGCAAGCGCATGGGCATCGTCCTGCGCAAGATAGTCGGCAACACCGGACAGCCGGGTGTGCACATCGCCGCCGCCCAGTTCCTCGGCGCTGACGATCTCGCCGGTGGCGGCCTTGACCAGTGGCGGCCCGGCCAGAAAGATCGTGCCCTGTTCCTGCACGATGATCGAAACATCCGACATCGCCGGCACGTAGGCCCCACCTGCCGTGCAGGACCCCATGACCACCGAAATCTGCGCTATCCCCCTGGCGCTCATCCGGGCCTGATTGTAGAAAATGCGGCCGAAATGCTCGCGGTCCGGAAACACCTCATCCTGGTTGGGCAGGTTCGCGCCGCCGGAATCGACCAGATAGACGCAGGGCAGCCGGCATTCCTCGGCAATTTCCTGGGCGCGCAAATGTTTCTTGACGGTCATCGGATAGTAGGTGCCGCCCTTCACCGTGGCATCGTTGCACACCACCATGACATCCTGGCCGTGGACCTGACCAACCCCGGCGATCAGGCCGGCGCCTGGCGCGGCCCCCTCATACATGTCATGCGCGGCGGTGGCCCCGATCTCGAGAAACGGGCTGCCAGGATCAAGCAGGTTTGCCACCCGGTCACGGGGCAGCATCTTGCCGCGCGAAAGGTGGCGGGCACGCGGCTTCTTGCCGCCGCCGAAGGCCGCATGCTCTGCCGCCTGTCGCACGATATCAATGGCTTCCAGGTGCGCGGCCCGGTTCTTGCGGGCCGTCTCGGACCCGCGCACAAGTGCTGACTGCAATTTGCTCATTCGACTATGTCCCGCCTCATGCGCAGCTCGATGGCCCGTTGCGCCGTTCTGCTCATCAGGCATTCCGATCCGGAGATATGGCGCAGCGAGCCCGCCCCCCAGACACTGTAGGCAAATCCGCATTCGGCGTCCCGAAATGTGATCCAGGCACGCTGCGCATCGCGCAAACGCTCGGCGCGGACTGCAAAATCGGCCTCGCCGCCCGCGTCCAGGCTTTTGGCCCAGGCCATGGTTTCGCGATACTCCTGGTTCAGGACCCTGTCCCAGACCAGGGTTTCGGCCTGATTGCACATCATCATTCCAAGCGTTGTTTCGCCGCCCGCCTCGTTTTGGCTGCACTCCGCCGCCAGGCGTCCGATGCAGGCCTTGTGCGACGCGCCATCCTGCGTGCCGGCAAGGCATTGCTCCAGCCCTGGGCTGTAGCGGTCCGCAAGATCCTGTATTTCCGGGGCAGCCACGGCCGGGGCAAGACCAGCAAGCCAGATCGCAACCCACAGATGTCGGGAAAGACATATCCGTCGCGCCTTGATCCGCTGCATGATCATTTCCCCTCCACAATCGAGGAGACATGCTGCAACCGGTCGTATCGCGCTGCCGTCAGGTCCCGCAGGCAGGTGTCTTCGATGATGGCGCGCCGGTCGCTGCCGCCTGCCGCGACCCTTTCAAGCCGGCACTGGATTTCGACCCAGTCACGCCAGGCGGCCTCTGCTGCCTTCACCTGTTCGGCCGGATCACCGCTGAGCGCCGGTCGCTCGGATGGCGGGACCTGTCCGATGCGAAACAGCACCCGTGCCCCGGCCCGGCGAACCAGGTCGCGCCAGACCGCCAGCTCTTCATCGACGCACAGCCTTTCTTCCAGGTTTTCATTGCCGATCTCGTTTTCGGCAAGGCAATCAAGCGTCATGGCCCCCAGACAGGTTCGGGTGTTCTGGCCCGTTTCCAGGCACCCCAGCAAAACCACCGGATCAGCCTGGACCGACGGAATGGCAAGGACCTGCGCCCCG
>JALSJL010000252.1 GCA_026989405.1 Marinosulfonomonas sp.
TGGTGATGCCGCCGGCGAGCACCGGCAGGGACAGCAGGATCAGCCAGGCGGTGACGAAGATCGACCAGGGAAACAGCGGCACCTTGAACAGCGTCATGCCCGGCGCGCGCATGTTCAGGAAGGTGGTGATCATGTTGATCGCGCCCAGAATGGATGACGCGCCCGACAGGTGCACCGCGAAGATCGCGAGATCCATCGAGAACCCGCCTTCGGTGGTGGACAGCGGCGGATACAGCACCCAGCCCACGCCCGAGCCGAGCTGGTCATTGCCCCCCGGCGCCAGCAGCGACGCCACGCCCAGAGAGGTGCCGGCCACATACATCCAGTAGGACAGGTTGTTCATCCGCGGGAACGCCATGTCCGGTGCGCCGATGTGCAGCGGCATGAAATAGTTGCCGAAACCGCCGAAAAGCGCGGGAATGACCACGAAGAACATCATCAGGATGCCGTGATAGGTGATCATCACGTTCCAGAGGTGGCCGTTGGGCGTGCATTCGCTGGCCGGGTCGGCGATGAAACGCGCGCCTTCCAGGCACATGTATTGCACGCCGGGCTCCATCAGCTCCATGCGCATGTAGACCGTGAAGATCACCGATATGAAGCCAACTGTGGCAGCGGTGAACAGGTAAAGAATACCGATGTCCTTGTGGTTGGTTGACATGAACCAACGCACGAAGAAGCTTTTCTTCTCGTGATGTTCGTGGGCGTGGGTGGCTGCGTCTGCCATCTCGTTCCTCTCCTGAAACTGGGCCCGGGCGGTCTATCCACCTGGGTATTTCTGCCGGTTTAGCGCATCAATCGGCAGCGCTCAACACACCGATTGCCGCAGGTGTTCGTTTTGTCGCACAAAAAAGGGCGCGAGGTTTCCCCGCGCCCCGATCTTCAGCAGACTTGCGTCACTCTGCGGTCAGGCTGGCAAGATAGGCCGCAACGTCTTCGCCGCCCTTCTTGAGCTTGAATGTCATCTTCGATTTGGCGCCGGAATCGTCGAGGTGTTCTTGCAGGAATTCCTTGGGATCCTCAATATATTCGGCAATCAGCTCTTCGGTCCAGGCCGGCTCTGCTTCGCCAAACGCAACCAGCGACTTGCTGTATTTGAATCCTTCGTAGGTTCCGGGCTGTCGCCCGACGACACCAAAAAGGTTTGGCCCGGTCTTGCCGCCCTTGACGATGACTTCATCGCCATTCGCGATTGTGTGGCAGGCCTTGCATTTCTTGAACGCTTTTTCGCCAGCCGCGACATCGCCCCCGGCCCAGGCAGCGCCTGAAAGGGAAATGGCCACACCGGCGGCCGCGATAAGAAGAGTCTTCATGGTCATGGTCCTTACTGTTGTTGTTTGTCCCAGCTTTGGCGGCGATAATAGCGTCTCTGCGCCAGGTTGCGAGTCGTCAATCGTCGCAGGCCAGAAAATTCACCGCGCCTTGCGCAAAATTGGCGGTCCTGCACCCTTTTTCAAGCGGGTCCGGGTTGGCGGCGGATCAACTGTTCGTTCCCTTCGAACACCCGGGAAAACGCAGTTCGCAACGCCATGTCCACGTCAGCCATCTCAACGGGCAATCCAAGATCGACAAGGCTCGTGACGCCGTGATCGGTGATGCCGCAGGGCACGATACCGTCAAAGTGGGACAGGTCGGGGTCGACGTTGATCGAGATGCCGTGAAAACTGACCCATTTGCGCAGCCGCACGCCGATTGCGGCAATCTTGTCTTCGCGGGCAGAGCCATCGGGCCGTGGTGGCCTGTCGTTGCGCACGACCCAGACCCCGACACGGCCGGTGCGGCGTTCGCCGACCACGTTGAACTCGGCCAGCGTGGCAATCACCCAGTCTTCCAGTTGGCGCACGAACCGGCGCACGTCTCGCCCGCGTGCGCCCACGTCGAGCATCGCATAGGCCACGCGCTGCCCCGGGCCGTGATAGGTGTATTGCCCGCCGCGTCGGGTCTGGAACACAGGAAACCTGTCGCGCGTGATCAGATCGGCTTGCTTTGCGCTGGTCCCGGCCGTGTAGACAGGCGGATGCTCGACCAGCCAGACCAGTTCGTCGGCGGAGCCTTGTGCGATGGCATTGGCACGCGCTTCCATCGCCGCCACGGCTTCAGGGTAGGGCGTAAGACCGGTTTCCGTTTTCCATTCAACCATGAATTGTATCCCGATCCGGGCGAAATTGTTCCTTTTTTGCCCGGCACATAATCTGCTATGTTGGCGACCATATAGCGAACAATTCATTGGAGGGTAACATGACACTGAAAAAAAGCCTGCTCGCAGGGGCATTTGCAAGCCTTGCCATCGGGCCCGCCCCGGTCGCGGCGGGAAACGATTTTCTGCCCGGCCTGATTATCGGCGGCATCATTGGCAGTGAGATTTCACGCAACAATCGCAATGCACGGGCGCAGACGCACCGGTCACGTTTGCCCAGCACCCAGGAGGGCAGGGAGATTCAGACATCGCTGAACTACTTTGGCTTTCCGGCAGGTTCGGTTGACGGCCAGTTGGGTCGCAAGACCCGCGCGGCGGTTTCTTCCTACCAGGCCTACATGGGCTTTCCCGTAACCGGGAACCTGACCGAGTATGAGCAGGATTTCCTGATCAACTCCTATCAGCGCGCCTCTCTCGGCGGGCCGGTCGTGACCCAG
>JALSJL010000253.1 GCA_026989405.1 Marinosulfonomonas sp.
TTCTTCGGGCGGCACCGGCAGGCCGAGAAGTTCGGCGGCAAAGCCCAGCACGTCCTGCGGCGGGGCGGGATCATCGTCGCAGACGTTGTAGATCGCGCCGGGGTTGGGGGCGTTCATCGAGGCGATCAGCGTCCGGGCGATGTCTTCCACATGGATGCGCGAAAACACCTGCCCCGGCTTGACGATGCGCCGCGCGGTGCCGGCGCGCAGCTTGGCAAAGGGGCCGCGGCCGGGGCCATAGATGCCGGCGAGGCGGAAAATGTGCAGGGATAGAGACTGTTTTTCTGCAAAATCCTGCCAGGCGCGTTCGGCGGCGACGCGCCAATGGCCGCGTTTCGTGGCCGGGTTGAGCGGGGTGGTTTCATCGACCCAGCCGCCCCTGTGGTCGCCGTAGACGGCGGTGGTCGAGAGGTAGCCGATCCAGCGCAGGTTGGGGGCATTGGCGATCTGGTCGGCGAGCGCCGCAAGCACCGGATCGCCGGCCTCGCCGGGTGCGATGGAGGTGAGCAGGTGGGTGGCCTGTTCGAAAGCGTCTCTCAGGTCCTCGCCGGGCCATTGGCGCAGGTCGACGCCCTCTTGCGGCGCGTCCGCCGTGCGGCTGGTGGCGATGATGCGCCAGCCCTCCGGGCGCAGCTGGCGGGCCAGTTCGCGGGCGGTGTAGCCGTGGCCGAGGGAGAGGAGCATTTTTGTCATGCGCCATTTCTGGCCGTTCGGGTGACGTGGCGCAAGGGGGGTTGCGAAAGCGTCGCGGCTGTGGAAAATGGCTCAATGGAACGATCATCATTGAAAACATGGGAAGAATGCGCGCCCCGGCTGATTGCGGTTGCGGCGGGCAGAGAGGCTGCGGACCTTGTGGTGCGCGGCGTGAAACTGGTGAATGTGCAGAGCCGCGAGGTGCTGGACGGCTGGCAGGTGGCGGTGGCCGACGGGCGGTTCGCCTATGTCGGGCCGGATGCAAGCCACTGCATCGGCGAGGGCACCGAGGTTGTCGAGGGCGGCGGGGCCTTTCTGCTGCCGGGGCTGTGCGATGCGCATATGCACATCGAAAGCGGCATGCTGACACCGGCGGAATTTGCCCGCGCGGTGATCCCGCATGGCACGACCTCGATGTTCACCGACCCGCACGAGATTGCCAACGTGATGGGGCTGGAGGGCGTGCGGCTGATGCATGACGAGGCCCTGATGCAGCCGATCAACATTTTCACCCAGATGCCGAGCTGTGCGCCCTCTGCGCCCGGGCTGGAGACGACCGGGCATGAGATCACGCCCGAGGATGTGGCCGAGGCGATGGCCTGGCCCGGCATCATCGGGCTGGGGGAGATGATGAATTTCCCCGGCGTGATCGATGGCGATGCCAAGATGCTGGCCGAGATCGCGGCGACCCAGCGCGCCGGCAAGACCGTCGGCGGGCATTATGCCAGCCCCGACAAGGGCGTGGCGTTTTCGGCCTATGCGGCCGGCGGGCCGGCGGATGACCATGAAGGCACCGCCGAAGCGGATGCGATTGCGCGGGTGCGGTTGGGGATGCGCTCGATGATGCGGCTGGGGAGCGCCTGGTATGACGTGGAAAGCCAGATCACCGCGGTGACGCAAAAGGGGCTGGATCCGCGCAATTTCATCCTGTGCACCGATGACTGCCATTCGGGCACGCTGGTCAATGACGGCCATATGAACCGGGTGGTGCGCCATGCGATTGACTGCGGCTGCGACCCGCTGGTGGCGATCCAGATGGCGACGATCAACACGGCGACGCATTTCGGGCTGGAGCGCGAGCTTGGCTCCATCGCGCCGGGGCGGCGCGCCGACATGATCCTGAGTTCGGACCTGCGCGCCCTGCCGATTGATCGGGTCTGGGCGCGTGGGCAACTGGTGGCCGAAGGCGGCGAGGTGCTGGTGGAGTGTCCGCATCTGGACTGGCCGGAACACGCGCGCAAGACGGTGCACATGGGCAAGCATCTGAGCGCCGGGGATTTCGAGGTGAAGGCCCCCGCAGGCGCAAATTCGGTAAAGGTCAAGGTGATTGGCGTCGTCGAAAACCAGGCGCCGACCAAGGCGCTGACCGCGGATTTGCCTGTAATAGACACTGTTGTGCAGGGCGATGAAGCCAGGGATGTCTGCCAGATCGCGCTGGTTGAACGGCACCGGGCGACCGGGGATGTGGTGAACGGTTTCGTCTCGGGCTTTGGCTACAAGGGGCGCATGGCGATGGCCAGCACGGTGGCGCATGACAGCCACCACATGATCGTGGTGGGCACCTCGCGCGAGGATATGGCGCTGGCCGCGAACCGGCTGGGCGAGGTGGGCGGCGGCATCACCGTGTTCAAGGATGGCCAGGAGATCGCGCTGGTGGAGCTGCCGGTGGCCGGGCTGATGTCGGACTCTCCGGCGCGCGAGGTGGCGGCCAAGGCCGACCGGATGGTGGCCGCGATGGCCGAATGCGGCTGCACGCTGAACAACGCCTACATGCAGCACAGCCTGCTGGCGCTGGTTGTCATACCGGCGTTACGAATTTCTGATCTGGGTCTGGTGGATGTCACCAGGTTCGAGATCACCGACCTTTTCGAGGAGATGTAATGGGAAATACCAATAGTCCGATGGAAACCCCGAAGGCGCCGCCGCGCC
>JALSJL010000254.1 GCA_026989405.1 Marinosulfonomonas sp.
CAATTGTTCACCCCTGGGTCAACAAATCGCTTGAAAAGGCTCAGGCCAAGGTCGAAGCGCGCAACTTCGACATTCGCAAACAGCTTTTGAAGTTTGACGATGTCATGAATGACCAGCGCAAGGTCATATTTGGCCAGCGGCGCGAGATCATGGAAGCCGCGGACCTTTCCGAGATCGTGACGGACATGCGCCACCAGGTGATTGACGATCTGGTCGACATTCACATCCCGCCGAAAAGCTACCCGGAGCAATGGGATGTCGAAGGGCTCTATGCAGAAGTTCTGGAAAAGCTGGGGCTTGACCTTCCCATTATCGAATGGGCCAGCGATGAGGGTGTCGATGACACCGATATCCGCGAGCGGCTCTATGAAGCCTCCGACAAGATGATGGCGGAAAAAGCCGAAGCCTTTGGCGCCGAGACCATGCGCGGGATCGAAAAGCAGTTCCTGTTGCAGACCATTGATGAGAAATGGCGCGAGCATCTGTTGACGCTGGAGCACCTTCGTTCGGTCGTCGGTTTCCGCGGATATGCGCAACGAGACCCGCTGAGCGAATACAAGACAGAAGCGTTCCAGTTGTTCGAAGGCCTGCTGGATTCACTGCGCGAAGATGTGACTCAGAAACTTTCGCGGGTCCGGCCGATGACGCAGGAAGAACAGGAAGAAATGATGCGCCAGATCGCTGCTCAGCAAGAAGCGATGCAACGCGCATCGCAGATGGCAGTCGCAGGCGTTGAGGCCGGTGAGACCGGCAAACCCGAGTTTGACGAAAACGATCGGTCGACCTGGGGCGATCCCGGGCGGAACGACAAGTGCCCGTGCGGGTCGGGCAAGAAGTTCAAGCATTGCCATGGCCGGATTGCCTGAATTTTGCGCCGGCGCGAGCAGGGGCAAGGGAAACCGGCTGCCACGATCCGGCAAGGCTTGCAAAACCGGTTTGAATAAAACTGTCCTGATCTGTCCAGTTTCAGTCACAAGTTAGGCATATTTTCGAGTCATGATCGCCCTGATCCAAGTAAAGATCGAGGGGCCGAAATG
Organism: Marinosulfonomonas sp.; assembly: GCA_026989405.1. Taxonomy (GTDB): domain Bacteria; phylum Pseudomonadota; class Alphaproteobacteria; order Rhodobacterales; family Rhodobacteraceae; genus JAJRUE01. The sequence continues at coordinate 1,038 of JALSJL010000254.1, forward strand.
TTTGACAAGAAAAGGCTGCGGATTGCCATTGCGATTGTCGTGATTGCCGGACTGGCAGGGTATGTCATGCAGAACAGCGGCGCGAGCGCGGCCCGAATCAACGCTGTTTCTCAGGCAAAACCGGAGCCGGTCCTGCAGTTTCATGACCCGGTTGCGGTGGGCTTGATCGACCTTGCCGAGGTCGAAGCGGCCTTGCCGGCAATTCTGGATCGGCCCGATCTTCCCGGGGCTTTCCGGGTTGCGGCTTTGGAAAGCCCGCATTTTCCTCGTCAGAACCAAAGCCGGCAATTGTTGTTTGCGCAGCCATGTGATTCCAATCTGACGGCAACTGCTTCGGCTGGGGCGCTGGCCCGCATCACTCTTTCCGCACCATGTTTCAGGGAACACCGACTCGTCGTTTCTCATGCCGGGTTGACTTTTGCTGATGTGACCGATGAAAACGGCGGCTATTCAGCGCTTGTTCCGCTTCTGGACGCGGATGCGCCGATCACGGTGCGCCTGTCCCAGAGCCAGACCGCGTCGGTTCCCGCGCCCCAAGTCGCTCTTGAGCAATTTGAGCGCGCGGCGATCATGTGGAGCGGCGCCACAGGCCTGCATATACATGCGCTTGAAGGCGGCGCCGGTTTCGGCTCGCCGGGGCATGTCTGGGCGCAACAGCCCGGCAATCCAGAGGCAGAAGGCAACTTTCTGATTCAGTTGGGAAACCCGGAACTGGCCAATCCGTTGCTTGCCGAGGTGTATTCGGCACCGGTTGCGCCTGATGGCAGCGTGGACCTGATTGTCGAGGCGGCGGTCAACAAGGGTTTTTGCGGCACAAGACTGACGGCGGTGACTTTCCTCAAATCGCCTGGCCGGAAGCTTGCGGACATGGATGTATTTGTCGCGATGCCCGATTGTGAAAGCGCGTCTGGATATCTGCTGTTGAAAAATCTTTTCCAAGACCTGAGACTCACCCTCAACTGAACCGCGTCGACAAGGTGGAATATGGGGTTTGTTCGCGCAGCGATGGCCGCTGTGCCAATCATGGTTTTCATGGCGGGCGATCTTGCAGCACAAGACGTTACGCTGACCTCGCGCGACGGGTCGGTCGAAATCACGGGCACATTGCTTGGATATGACGGTGAATTCTATCGCGTGGCATCCGAGTTTGGCGAACTGACCGTCGATGGAACCGGCGTCTTGTGCACCGGACCGGGATGCCCGGACCTGGAAGCATATGTGGCCGAGCTTGTCTTGTCGGGGTCACGAACCATCGGCCAGAACCTGATCCCGCCGCTGGTCAGCGCCTTTGCCGAACAGCAAGGTTATTCCATTGCGACCGAAAGCCTTGAGGATGGAACGGTATTTGTTCTGGCCGAAACCACGCCAGAACGTGTGGTTGCACGAATTGTGGTGAATATTGTCGACAGCAGCGAAGGTTTTGCCGACCTCATTTCTGCCGATGCAGATATATCCATGTCCATGCGCCCGGTAACTGCCGAGGAAGTCGTCCTTGGGGTCGAAGCCCGCCGCGGCCGGTTTTCATCACCCAAACAGAACAAGGTTCTGGCGCTCGACGCCCTCGTCCCTGTCGTGTCGCCGCGTAATCCGGTTCAGTCAATTTCGCCCGAGACTCTCGCGCGGGTATTTTCGGGGGAAATCACGAACTGGGCAGAGCTCGGCGGCCTTGACGCACCGATAGACCTTGTCTTGCCCCGGGGCGACACGGATGCCTTGCAGATCTTTCAGGCCCGGATCATGGAAACCGAAGGCCGGGAGTTTGCCGATGGCGCTCAGGGCTATCCGACGAGCAAAGAACTGGTGCAGGCCGTCGCCGGCAATCCGTTTGCCATTGGTCTGGCGTTGCAGTCGGAACTGTCCGGGGTAAAGACTCTGCCTTTGACTGGTGGATGCGGGTTTCGTTCCACGGCAGCCCCGGAGGCATTGAAATCGGACGACTATCCCCTGACCGTCCCGCTATACCTTTACCTGCGTGGTGGCCGTTTGCCTGCTGTCGGGCGAGAATTCGTGCGTTTCACTGATTCGCCAGCGGCGCAGATCACCATTTTGCGGGCGGGTTATGTCGATCAGACAATTTCGCGAACACCGATTGCGCGGCAGGGGGGCAGGCTGGCGAACGCAATCAGGGCAGCCGGTCCCGAGTTTGGTCTGGATGAGCTCAAACGGCTGGTCAACACGCTGGAAGGCGCGCGCCGTTTGTCGGTGACATTCCGGTTTGATGATGGCTCGGCCGGGCTGAACGCCCAGTCACGGTCAAACATTGCCCTGCTTGCACGAGCCCTTGAAACCGGAACGATTGGTGGAAGTGAACTTGTCTTTGTGGGTTTCAGCGATGGAAATGGCCAGGCTGACGCCAATCTGCGCCTGTCGCTTCAACGTGCAGCCTCGGTTCGCGCCGCAGTTGTAAAGGAAGCTGCCACAGCGGACCCGGATCGCGTTCGGCTGAAGGTTGACGGGTTTGGCGAAGAGATGCCCATGGCGTGCGACGACAGCGATTGGGGCCGGCGCATCAATCGACGCGTCGAAGTCTGGCTGCGCTAGAGATAGCCTGACGCACGAAAGCTGAGCTCTGTCGATTTTCCGATGATGAGATGGTCGTGAACCGTCAGCCCCAAAGCGGCGGCCGCCTGCTCTATTTGATGGGTCATTGCGACGTCTGCATCGGAAGGCGATGGGTCGCCAGAGGGGTGATTGTGCACCAGGATCAATGCAGACGCATTGAGTTCGAGGGCGCGCTTGACCACTTCGCGCGGGTAGACCGGCACATGGTCGACGGTGCCGCGGGCCTGTTCCTCATCTGCGATCAGAACATTTTTCCGATCGAGAAACAGAATCCGAAATTGTTCCGTTTCCCGGTGCGCCATTGTTGTGTGGCAATAGTCGATGATGGACTCCCAGTTGGAGATGACATGGCGATCCAGAATTCTTGAGCGCGCCAGGCGATGCGATGCCGCCTCGACGATCTTGAGTTCAAGGATGACAGCGTCGCCGACCCCGGACACCTCTTTCAGGCGTTCGACCGGGGCCGAGACAACGCGATTGAAGTCGCCAAAGTGTTCAAGCAGGTGCCGGCAGAGCGGTTTGACGTCGCGACGCGGAATGGCCCGGAACAGAACCAGTTCCAACAGTTCGTAATCCGGCATTGCGTCGGGACCACCGACCAGGAAACGCTCGCGGAGGCGTTTGCGGTGATCCTTGATATATGATGGCAAGACAGCCGGTTTCGTTGCCGCAGGAGCGCCAAAAAGTGTTGGCGCAACATCGGAGAACTGCATCTGGCCACGACCTGTTGTCATGCCGCGAAGCTCGGGCGAAACGCTGAATATTTCGTTAAGGCCCGTCGGACAGGTTCAGCTTTTCATGCTTTCCCAGAAGCTCTTGACCTTCGAGAAAAAGCTGTGGCTTTCGGGGCTGTTGTTCTCAGCCTGCCCTTCAAATTCGCGTAACAGTTCTTTCTGCCGCGAAGTCAGGTTGACGGGGGTTTCCACCGCCAGCTCGATAAACAGGTCGCCGCGGCCACCGCCGCGCAGTGACGGCATGCCCTTGCCGCGCAGCCGCATCTGGCGGCCTGACTGGCTGCCAGCCGGGATTTTTACGCGCGCGCGGCCGCCATCAATCGTTGGAACCTCAATATCGCCACCCATTGCCGCTGTCGTCATCGGCACCGGTATGCGGCAGAAAAGACTGTTGCCGTCACGCTCAAACAGCTCATGCTCGCGAACCGACACGAAGATATACAGATCGCCTGGCGATCCGCCGCGAAGTCCGGCCTCGCCTTCACCCGCGAGGCGGATTTTGGTGCCCGTCTCAACGCCAGCGGGGATATTGACCGACAAGGACCGGTTCTTTTCGATACGCCCGGCGCCGCCGCATTGTTTGCATGGGTTCTTGATGATTTGCCCAAGACCCGAGCAGGTCGGGCAGGTTCTTTCCACGGTAAAGAACCCCTGTTGCGCGCGGACCTTTCCCATACCTGAACAGGTCGGGCAGGGTTGCGGCTCGGTTGCGCCCTCGGCACCGGTCCCATTGCATTCCTCACAGGAAACCGAGGTCGGAACATTGATCGTTTTCTGGCTGCCAAAAAACGCTTCTTCCATGGTGATGCTCAGATTGTATCGCAAATCCGAGCCCCGAGAGGCCCTCTGGCCTCCACCGCCACGGCCCATGAAGTCTCCGAACAGGTCATCAAAAACGTCGGAAAACGCGCTGGAAAAATCGGCCTGGCCACCATATCCGCGCCCACCCATGCCACCTTCAAAGGCTGCATGCCCAAATCTGTCGTAGGCGGCTTTCTTTTCGGGATCTTTCAGCGCTTCGTAGGCTTCGTTCAATTCCTTGAACTGCGCTTCGGCATTTGCACTGCCCGAGTTGCTGTCGGGATGCAGCTCTTTGGCCTTTTTGCGATAGGCCTTCTTCAGTTCGTCTGCAGTCGCGCTGCGTGCAACGCCCAGGATTTCATAATAGTCACGCTTTGCCATCAGACCCGTCTTTCCTGACATGCGGCGACCAGCCCCGGATTTCCCGGGGCTGGCCGCCTAGATCAAGTTTGCTTAGCCGTTCTTCTTGTCGTCCAAGTCCTCGAAGTCGGCGTCTACGATATCGTCGTCCACACCACGCGGCTCATCGGCATCGGCTGCTTCTTCGCCTTCGCCGCCCGAAGACTGCTCGGCCTTGTAGATGGCTTCGCCCAGCTTCATGGCCGCATCGGTCACGTTCTGGATGCCCGACTTGATCTTTTCGACCACGTCTTTTTCCAGATGCTCCTTCAGTGCCGAGATCGCCAGTTCGATCGCTTCGATCGTCGACGGGTCAACCTTGTCACCGTGCTCTTCCATCGACTTTTCAGTCGCGTGGATCAGGCTTTCGGCCTGGTTCTTGGCTTCAACCAGTTCACGGCGCTCCTTGTCGGCCTCGGCGTTCGCCTCGGCGTCCTTGACCATTTGCTCGATCTCTTCCTCGGACAGACCACCAGAGGCCTGGATCGTGATCTTCTGCTCTTTGCCGGTGCCCTTGTCCTTGGCGCTGACCGACACGATGCCGTTGGCGTCAATGTCGAATGTCACCTCGATCTGGGGCATCCCGCGCGGAGCGGGCGGAATGTCTTCCAGGTTGAACTGGCCGAGCAGTTTGTTGTCGGCGGCCATCTCGCGCTCACCCTGGAACACCCGGATCGTCACCGCATTCTGGTTGTCTTCGGCTGTCGAGAAGATCTGCGACTTCTTGGTCGGGATCGTCGTATTGCGGTCGATCAGCCGGGTGAACACACCACCAAGTGTCTCGATACCCAGCGAAAGCGGGGTCACGTCGAGCAACACAACGTCCTTGACGTCACCCTGCAGAACGCCGGCCTGGATGGCCGCACCCAGTGCAACAACCTCATCCGGGTTCACGCCCTTGTGCGGTTCCTTGCCAAAGAACTTGGTCACTTCTTCGACCACCTTCGGCATGCGGGTCATACCGCCGACCAGGATGATCTCATCGATGTCGCCAACCGAAAGACCGGCGTCTTTCAGCGCGTCCTTGCACGGCTTGATCGTTTTCTTGATCAGGTCGCTGACCAGGCTTTCCAGCTTGGCCCGGGTCAGTTTCATGACCAGGTGCAGCGGCTGACCGTCCGAACCCATCGAGATGAACGGCTGGTTGATCTCGGTCTGGGTGGTGCTCGAAAGCTCGATCTTGGCTTTCTCGGCGGCTTCCTTCAGGCGCTGCAGCGCGATCTTGTCTTTCGTCAGGTCGACGCCCGACTCTTTCTTGAACTCTTCCGCCAGGTAGTTGACGACGCGCATGTCGAAGTCTTCACCACCCAGGAAGGTGTCACCGTTGGTGGATTTCACCTCGAACAGACCATCGTCGATTTCCAGGATGGTGATATCGAAGGTACCACCGCCCAAGTCATAGACCGCGATCGTCTGCGCCTTGGTCTTGTCCAGGCCATACGCCAGCGCGGCCGAGGTCGGCTCGTTGATGATCCGCAGAACTTCAAGACCGGCAATCTTGCCCGCATCCTTGGTGGCCTGACGCTGAGCGTCATTGAAGTAGGCCGGGACGGTGATGACCGCCTGATTGACCTCTTCGCCGAGGAAGCTTTCCGCGGTTTCCTTCATTTTTTGCAGGATGTATGCCGAAATCTGGCTCGGCGAATATTTCTTGCCGTTCACTTCGACCCATGCGTCGCCGTTGCCGCCGTCAACGATCTTGTACGGCACCATTTTCATGTCTTTCTTGACAACGGGGTCGTCGATCTTGCGCCCGATCAGGCGTTTGACGGCAAAGATGGTGTTCTCGGGGTTGGTGACAGCCTGGCGTTTGGCCGGCATGCCGACCAGAACCTCTCCGTCCTTGAACGCAACGACGGAAGGCGTGGTGCGCTGGCCCTCGGCGTTTTCGATGACGCGGGGCTTGGAGCCTTCCATTACCGCAACGGCGGAGTTGGTGGTTCCCAGGTCGATACCAATTACTTTGGCCATGTTCCTATTCCTCTTCTTTGGCGATGTGCTATTTCCGGGCCCCATCAGGCACCCGAAATCTGATCCCATGTCTTGAACCGGGCCAAGCCCGATCCGGCTTCCTGCGGTATATAGTTAGGGGGTCATGCCCCTGCAACCTTTGGGGCTTTGTCGAACCGTGAAAAATCGAATCATTTTCATGAATTGCCTTGAATAGTGGTGCCGCGTGCGGCCCACCGGGCAAGCCCCGCGGCTCAACGCCCGGCCGACCAGCTGGCAGAGGCATGGGTGCGTGTGAAAAATTCACCCATCAAGCCGATCATGATCAGCGCCAGCGAAAGGACGATCGGATAGACCAGAGACGTATTGTGGGGATTATAGTTGATAAAGGTGAACCCACGGGCCTGGTCGATACTGTGAAACAGCGGGTTCCAGGAAAACATTGCCAGCATCTTCGGCGGCAACGTGTTTGCCAGCACCATTTTGCCGGAGGCGATCATGTTCGCCCGCATGTAAATGGTCGAGACGATTCCGATGAAGCCCGGAAACCAGGGCTTGGCGGCAAGGAACACCATCCCCACCGCGACGCCGGAAAACCAGGCAACCAGGAACATCGCCAGCGCGCCAACCGGGTCAACGATCGTGAAAGGGGTCCAGAGCGTATAATACAGCGTCAGAATCACCAGCATGGACAGCAATTGAAGGTAAAGCGATGCCATGGCGGCCGATGAGATCGCCACCACCGTATTCATGGGCACATGCTGCATCATGGGCGATGTCGGCCCTTCGGCACCAATCACCGCGCCCATGGCCTTGGTGTGGGTCATGAACAGGAACACGCCGGTCATCATATACAACAGGAAATCGCCACGCACTGCCGCGGACCGCAGTCCGAGGACTGTGAACATCACAAAAAACACGGCCACGAAAAGCATCGCCTGAAACATGTTCACGATCAGGCCGATCAGTGCATTCCCATGAGATTTTCTGATCTCGCGCACGGTCGCGTGGAAGATGAGCTCGAGCAGGTTGGCCGCCGACCCCAGTTTTGTAGTGCTGACCTTCGGTTGAAACATTCAGTGCCCAGTTCTGCCTTGTGCTGAAGTGTTCCGCTTTGTTGCTCGGAATTCTTGCTGTTCGTTTAGCGGGGCATCATAAGAGGAAAAATCGGATTGTTCAAACCGGCCAATGAATGAACCCCTTGGAGTAAACTGTATGAATTTCGGGCAATTGGAAAAGGTCATGCGCAGGTTGGCGCTTGAGGCCGGTGATCGGATCATGGCGATTTACGAATCAGATGATTTCGATATTCGCTCAAAGTCGGACGCGAGCCCCGTGACCGCAGCCGATGAAGCGGCTGATGCGCTGATCTCGAAGGGTCTGCGCGAGGCTTTTCCCGACGTCACGCTGATTACCGAAGAACAGGCCGATTCGCATGAGCGGAAAGCTGATACATTCCTGATTGTCGACCCGCTTGACGGAACCAAAGAGTTCATCAAGCGGCGCGGAGATTTCACGGTCAACATCGCCTATGTCGACTCTGGGGTGCCTGTGCGGGGCGTCGTGTATGCCCCGGCAAAACGGCGTCTGTTTTTCACGGACGCCGCCGGCAACTCGGTTGAAGAAGTCGGGCCATTTCAAAAAGACGCCGTCGGAACCCTGCGCCCCATCCATGTGTCCGAACCAGACAACGATGCCCTGGTCGTCGTGGCTTCCAAGTCGCATCGCGATCAGGCCACCGATGACTATATCGCGAAATACGCGACGGCCGGGATGACCGGCGCGGGATCGTCGCTCAAATTCTGCCTGGTGGCGACGGGCGAAGCCGATCTTTACCCCCGGCTGGGGCGCACGATGGAATGGGATACCGCGGCCGGCCATGCCGTTTTGGCCGGCGCGGGCGGCAAGGTCGTGCGATTTGATGATCACACGCCGCTGACCTACGGAAAGCCGGGCTATGAGAACCCGTTTTTCATCGCTCATGCGCCGGGTGTAAAATTGAAGGCTGCGCGATGAAGACACTTGTCGTCATTCCCGCGCGGTTCGCTTCGGTCCGGTATCCGGGCAAGCCTCTGGTGGAACTGCGTGGAGCAACCGGAAAAAGCAAAAGCCTGATACAGCGATCCTGGGAAGCGGCCACGGGCGTTACGGGTGTCGATCGCGTGATCGTGGCAACCGACGATGACCGCATCGCGCAGAAGGCCAAGAGTTTCGGGGCGGAGGTGGTGTTCACGTCTTCGGATTGTCGCAACGGGACCGAGCGCTGCGCTGAAGCGCTGGACAGGATCGGCGGTGGTTTTGACACGGTCGTCAACCTGCAAGGCGATGCGCCGCTGACGCCGCCGTGGTTTATCGAGCAGTTGGTCAGCGCCTTGCAGGCCGACGAAGCGGCCGTTATCGCCACCCCCGTGCTGCGCTGTGACGGCGCCGCTCTGGGCGGTTTGCTGAATGATCGCCGGGCCGGACGTGTCGGAGGCACGACGGCGGTGTTTGATCGCAACATGCGTGGGCTGTATTTCTCGAAAGAAGTGATCCCCTTCACCTCGGGACGGTTCGAAGACGATGAGCCGACGCCGGTTTTCCACCATGTCGGCGTTTATGCCTATCGGCCTGACGGCCTGCGCGCCTATCCTTCCTGGCCGATCGGTCCGCTTGAAAAACTGGAAGGCCTGGAGCAGTTGAGGTTCCTGGAGCAGGGGCGCCCGGTGCTGTGTGTGGAAGTTGACGCGCGGGGCCGGAAGTTCTGGGAACTGAACAACCCCGAGGATGTTCCCACCCTGGAAGCCATGATGGCCGGGATGGGCATGGAGTAGGCCTGCGCCGCTGGTTTACGCCCAGGCTGTGAACAATCCTGCCGGGGCCGACTTTTCGTTGCCCGGTTGACGGGGTGAACTGGGGGCTTGTGTTGCTTTGCCCTGCCAATTTTGAAATAGTGGTCAAAGATAACGAGGGTTACGGTTGGCGGATGTGACGTGATCGCCATTTGAGTTTCGAAGTTCCGGTTTCCAGGAAGAATTTCGGGTATGTGAATGGGCCGTATTTTGGCCGTAACCAGTATGATATGAGCGAGGCGCATGAGATGAATCGACGCGTAACCAAGGCAATTTTTCCGGTGGCGGGGCTGGGAACCAGGTTTTTGCCGGCCACCAAGTCCATCCCGAAAGAGATCATGACGCTGGTTGACCGCCCGCTGATCCAGTATGCGATCGATGAAGCGCGTGCCGCCGGGATCAAGGAATTCATCTTTGTGACCTCGCGCGGCAAAGGCGCCTTGGAAGACTACTTTGACCATTCCCCGATTCTTGAGGATTCGCTGCGCAGCAAGGGCAAGACGGACCTGTTGGAGACGTTGGAAAACACCAATATGGAAAGTGGTGCGATTGCCTATATTCGCCAGCACAAGGCGTTGGGGCTGGGTCACGCGGTATGGTGCGCGCGGCGCCTCATCGCATCAGATGAGCCATTTGCCGTCATCCTGCCCGACGATGTCATCGCGGGCGACAAGCCCTGCCTGCAGCAAATGGTGGAGGCCTATGAGGAAAGTGGCGGCTGCATGGTCGCGGCCATGGAGGTGCCCCCATCGGCGGCCTCGTCATACGGTATCCTTGATGTCGAGAACGACTTTGGATCAATGGTTTCCGTGCGTGGAATGGTCGAGAAACCCGAGCCAGGAAAAGCGCCGTCCGAACTGGCCGTTATCGGGCGCTACATACTTGCGCCGAGTGTGCTGGAGAATCTCAGCCGTCTGGGCTCCGGGGCCGGGGGTGAAATTCAGCTGACCGATGCCATCGCCGCAGAAATCCGCGCCGGGCGCGACGTGTTCGGCTACCGGTTTCGTGGTCAGCGGTTCGATTGCGGATCAAAGGCGGGCTTTCTGCAGGCGACAGTGGCCTTCGGGCTGGCCCGCGAAGAACTGCGGGACGAATTTGCCGCCTACTTGCGTGAAATGACCTCACTGCCGCACGCTGCGCAGTAGGCGTTCGCGGAGGTCCGGGTGAAAAACATTCTGGTCACTGGCGGCGCAGGCTATATTGGATCGCACGCCTGCAAGGTGCTGCGGGAAAACGGCTACACGCCGGTGGCTTTTGACAATCTTGCAACCGGTTGGCAGGACGCCGTCAGGTTCGGCCCGTTTGAACATGGCGACCTGTGTGATCGTGACCGCCTTGATCAGGTTTTCGAAAGATATCACCCGCACGCAGTCATGCATTTTGCGGCGCTCAGCCAGGTCGGAGAAAGCGTTGAAAAGCCGGGCCTGTACTGGCGAAACAATGTTCTGGGCTCCCTGAATCTCATTGAGGCGGCGGTTGCGGCGGATTGCAGGAAACTGGTGTTTTCCTCGACCTGTGCGACTTATGGCGATCAGGACGGCGTGGTTCTTGATGAAGACAGTTCGCAGTATCCGGCAAATTCCTACGGCTCATCGAAACGGGCAATCGAAGAGATGCTGCGTGACTTTGAGGCCGCGCATGGGCTCAGGAGTGTGACATTCCGCTATTTCAATGTTGCGGGTGCTGACCCGGAGGCGGAGGTGGGTGAATTTCACCGGCCAGAGACCCATTTGATCCCGCTCATTCTGGATGTCATTGAAGGCAAACGCGCAGACCTGACAATTTTTGGAACCGACTATGACACGCCGGACGGAACCTGCATTCGCGACTATGTGCATGTGATGGATCTGGTCGATGCCCATGTTCTTGGTTTGAAGTGGTTGGAAGATGGAAACCCCAGCCGGGTTTTCAACCTCGGGACCGGGCACGGGTTTTCGGTGCGCGAGGTGGTTGATGAGGTTCGTCGGGTCACCAACAAGGCCATTGCCTGCAAAGAAGGTCCGCGCCGGGATGGCGACTGCGCGAAACTGGTGTCGGGCAGCGATCGCGCAATCAGGGAGCTTGGATGGCGCCCGGATCGAAGTTCTTTGGAGCGCATGGTTGCCGATGCCTGGAAATGGCATCAGAAAGGTGGCTACAGTTCCTGACCGATAGTGTGCCGCAAGCGGGGGCCGACAATGCGCGACTTATGGCTTGCATACAAGATGCGCTGGAAGCGCCGCAGACTGCTGTTCAGGGCATGGCGTAAACGGCGCCAGCTGGAATCGGTTGCCGACCGGACAGGCCTTGTCGGGTCCGGTCACCTGTTGCTGTTCTCTACCGTCCGAAATGAACTTGCCCGGCTCCCCTTTTTTCTGGACCACTATCGCGGGCAGGGGGTCGATCATTTTCTGATCGTGGACAATGACAGCGACGACGGAACGACGGCCTACCTGGAAGCGCAACCCGATGTCTCGCTCTGGCGCACGTCCGAAAGCTACAAACGCGCACGGTTCGGAATGGATTGGCTGACCGTTCTTCAGGCCCGGCACGGTCATGGACACTGGTGCCTGACTGTTGATGCGGACGAATTGTTCATTTTTCCGCACCACGATGAATGTCGGCTTGATGATCTGACTCGATGGCTGGACCAACAGGGCCGTCGGTCGATGGGTGCCATCATGCTGGATCTTTACCCGAAGGGCCGCCTGAGCGATGTGCAATACCAGCCGGGGCAGGACCCGACCGAGATACTGCAGTGGTTTGACCGCGGGAACTATGAAACCAGGTTCCAGCCCGCCCTGAACAACCAACTGGTGCGCGGCGGGGTTCGGAGCCGCGTGTTCTTCGCAGCGGACCCGGCGCGCGCGCCCACGTTATCCAAGATACCGCTGGTCAAGTGGGACCGAAGGTTTGTCTATGTCAGTTCGACCCATTCGCTCTTGCCGCCGCGGCTGAACAGGGTGCGCCCGGAACAAGTGCCAGATATTGTGACAGGGGTTCTGCTGCACACCAAGTTTCTGCATATGGTCATCGGGAAATCCCTGGAAGACAAGAACCGAAAACAGCATTTCGAAAACGGTGAGCTGTTTCGTGAATATTACAATGGGCTGATTGCCGATCCGACTTTCTGGACCGCCAGCTCCGTCAGGTATTCCGGGTGGCAACAGCTGGAAGATATTGGCCTGATGTCCGGGGGCGGCTGGCGGTCGGGTCAGACCGCGACCTCAAATGGTGGCGGGCCCGTCGGCGGCAAGGACTGACGACGGGTTGGAGCAGGAACAATAAACGAATGCTTGTTTGAATGTAGCCATTTGCTAAATAATGGCAGGCAAGCTGTGAATGGCCGGCCTGGCAGCGGAATTTGGCATCGCCATGCAATTTCGTGTCGTGTTAACGATGGTCATGTAGGCAGAGGCAGGAAACCGAAAGGCCTGAATTGAGTGCCATTGAATCATACCGGCTCCGGCTTCGCCGCAAAAGGTGGCAAGCGCGCGCCTTTCGCAAACGGCGTGAACTTGGCCTGGTGAAGAACCGCTCAAGACAGGTTCAGCCCGACGACATCCTGCTTTTTGCGACAATGCGCAACGAACGTATCCGGCTTCCGTATTTCCTGAAATATTACAGAGACCTGGGCGTGAACCATTTTTTTGTCGTCGACAATGACTCGAATGATGGGTCGCGCGAATATCTGGCCGACCAGGATGACGTGACCTTGTTCCATACCCGCGCCAGCTACCGGCAGGCCCGGTTCGGAACCGATTGGCTGAACCATCTTTTGCGGCGCTACGGCACCGGGCATTGGGTTCTGGTTGTCGATGTGGATGAGTTTTTCGTCTATCCGTTTTGTGACACCCGGCCAATTCGCGCGTTGACGGATTGGCTGGACGACACCGGCGCCCGGTCGTTTTCGGCAATGCTTGTCGACATGTATCCAAAGGGTCCGATCGGGGCGCAGAAATACTGCGAAGGCCAGGACCCGCTGGAAATCGTTCAGTGGTTCGACAGCGGGAACTACATGGTTTCCAAAAACGAAGAATATCAGAATCTCTGGGTTCAGGGCGGGCCGCGGGCGCGCCTGTTCTTCCCCGATGAGCCGGAAGTCGCGCCGGCCCTGAACAAGATTCCGCTGGTCAGATGGGAAAGCAAGTTTGTCTTTGCCAACTCGACGCACATGCTTTTGCCGCGCGGCCTGAACCTTGTGTATGATGAACTGGGGGGTGAAAAACCAAGTGGGGCCCTGCTTCACGCCAAGTTTCTGGACACGTTTCTGGCCAAGACCGAAGAAGAAGTTCAGCGCGCCGAGCACTATGCCGGCAGCCGCGAATATCGCGCTTATGCCGAGCATCTGAAAGACTCTCCGGTCATCTGGTGCAAGTGGTCCGAAAAATACATCAACTGGCGCCAACTTGAAATTCTGGGGCTCATGTCAAAAGGAAACTGGGCATGAGCGTCGGAGTCGTCATGCTGGTCCACGGTGACCTGGCACGCGCCGAGCAGGTGGCGCGCCATTGGTCTGAAAACGGGTGTCCGGTGGTCATTCATGTCGACCGGCAGGCTCCCAAAAAGGCCTTTGCCGCAGTCCAGGAAAACCTGGCAGACTTGTCCAATGTCGCCTTTTGCGCCCGCCACCGGGTGGAGTGGGGCACATTTTCTCTGGTCCTTGCAACACAGTCGGCATCCACCCTGATGCTGGAGCGGTTTGAAGATGTTCGCCATGTCTATCTGGCCAGCGGATCCTGCCTTCCGTTGCGCCCCGTCGAAGAACTGGTGCGCTATCTGGCGGAGCGGCCGAAGACCGATTTCATCGAATCCGTAACCACGCGCGATGTCCCCTGGACGATCGGCGGGCTGGATGTCGAGCGCTTCAATTTCCGGTTTCCGTTTGCATGGAAACGTCACCGGCGCCTGTTTGACAGCTATGTCGGGCTGCAACGCAGACTGGGCGTTCGCCGGCGGGTCCCGGACGGGCTGACGCCTCATCTTGGGTCGCAATGGTGGTGCCTGACCCGGCAGACGCTTTCGGCCATTCTGGAAGACCCCAGACGAAAGGAATATGACCGCTACTTTTCCAGGGTCTGGATTCCGGATGAAAGCTATTTTCAGACGCTGGCCAGATTGTATTCGACCAGGATCGAAAGCCGATCCCTTACGTTGTCCAAATTCGATTTCATGGGGAAACCGCATGTGTTTTACGATGACCACCTGCAATTGCTTCGGCGGTCTGATTGTTTTGTTGCGCGAAAAATCTGGCCGCATGCGGAAAAGCTCTACGCGAATTTTCTGTCGGCAGACCTGGCAAGGCTGGGCGCAACCGAGCCCAATCCGGGCAAGATCGACAAGATATTCTCGAAGGCTGTCGAACGGCGGATAAACGGCAGACCGGGCATGATCATGCACAGCCGTTTTCCGAAAGAGGGCTACGAAAAGGGCCATACCAGCGCCCCGTATTCTGTCTTTGAGGGGTTCAGCGACCTGTTCGAACAGTTTGAGGACTGGCTGGCCGACACCACCGGGACCAAGGTCCACGGCCACCTTTTTGACCCCGATCGGGTTGAGTTTTCCGGTCGCCAGAGCGTGTATGCCGGAGCCTTGTCAGACAGCGCCAGACTGCGCGACTACAATCCGAAGGGCTTCCTGACCAACCTGATCTGGAACACCCGCGGCGAACGTCAGTGTTTTCAGTTCGGACCGCGGGACAACCAGGACATCTCATGGCTGATCGCGACGGACCCCAACGCGCAGGTTTCGGTTATTTCCGGGGCCTGGGCAATTCCGCTGTTTTCCTCGAACAAGAATTTTTCACAGATCAGGAAAGAGGCGGCCCGCCTGCAGCGCATCGAAAGCGACCATCTGGATATCTTGAAATCCATCTATACAAAAGCCCGGGTTCGGGTGTGGACGCTGGCAGATTTTCTGGCGTCCCCAATGGAGCCGCTGCAGATGATCCTGGATGAAATCGGCCCGCGCAATACCCGGCGCCTGACGGCGGCGCCCAAGATGGTGGATCTTGATGGGTTCGGCCAGTTCCTGCAGAACCTGAAAAACCAGGGCATGCAGCCCCAGTTGATGGGCGACTTTCCGGCCGGCCCGGAATTTCCGGACCACAAGAACAGACCTCAACGCCCCTATCTGGTTCAATAACCTATGGCGGGCCAATTTGATTACTTCGTCATTCTCGCGGACATGCGCACCGGCTCAAATTTTCTGGAGGCCAGTCTGACAGAATACCCCGGAATCCATGGCCACGGTGAGCTGTTCAACCCACATTTCATCGGTGGTCCGGGGAACACGGAAAAGTTCGGCATCAACCTGAAACAACGGGAAGCCGACCCCATTGCCATGCTGGACAGGCTCAGGGAAATGCCGGGCGGCATCCACGGATTCCGCTTGTTCAGCGACCACGACCCCAGGGTGGTCAACCAGTGTCTGAAAGACCGCCGCTGCGCCAAGATCATCCTGAGCAGAAACCCGGTTGACAGCTATGTATCACGCGAAATTGCGCGAAAAACCGATCAATGGCGCCTGGGAGACATGAAACATGCAAAATCGGCCAGGATCACTTTTGATCCCAAACGGTTCCAGGCGCATCTGACCCGGCTGCGGGAATTCCGGCGTAACGTGCATCAGGCCTTGCAGGTCAGCGGGCAGACTGCGTTCCACATCAGCTACGAGGACATCCCCGAGATCGCGG
>JALSJL010000255.1 GCA_026989405.1 Marinosulfonomonas sp.
CGGCCGGGGCATCGCGTGAAGACGGCGGCAAGGTCAAGGACTGGGTGATGCTGGCCGACCTGCCGGCGCTGATCCGCCCGGTTCTGCTGACCATGCGCCCCGGCGAAGTGACCGAACCGATCGAAATTCCCAACGCCATCGCCCTGTTCCAGCTGCGCGCCCTGCAGGAAGTGCCGGGCACGCCGCCAGCCGACCCGGTGATCGACTATGCCATGTATTCCATCCCGGGCGGGCGCAGCCAGTCGGCGGCCGACCGCGCCGCCCGGCTGCGCGATGCGGTCGACACCTGCGATGACCTTTACGGCATCGCCAGGGATCAGCCGCCCGAAGTTCTGGAGCGCGTCAGGCAACCCCTGTCGCAGATCCCCGCCGATGTGGCGCTTGAACTGGCCAGGCTGGACCCGGGCGAAAGCTCGGCCAACCTGACCAGCGCCGACGGGCAGGCGCTGGTGTTCCTGATGCTCTGCGCGCGGCTGCCCGATGACCAGGAACCCGACCGCGAGGCCATCCGCCGGCGTCTGCAAAGCGCGCGCCTGGCGCAGTTTGCCGAAAGCTACCTGGATGAGCTGCGCGCCGATGCCACCATCCAGACCCGATGACCACGCGCGCGCCGGTTGCCCTGACCTGCGGTGAACCGGCAGGGGTCGGACTCGAGCTGGCCGGCAAGGCCTGGCGCGCGCTCGGCGCCGACACGGCGTTCTTCCTGATCGCCGATCCGGCACATGTTCCGCCCGATGTCCCGGTGGCCCGCATCGACCACCCGTCCGAAACCGCGCAGGCGTCCCGCCACGGCCTGCCGTTGCTGGCGCATGACTTTCCGGCCCCCGCCCGGCCCGGCCGGCCCGAACCGGCCAACGCCCGGGCCGTGATCGAGGTGATCGAACGCGCCGTGGGCCTGGTTCGGGCCGGCGAGGCGCGCGCTTTGTGCACCGCCCCGATCAACAAGAAGGCCCTGAAGGACGGCGCCGGGTTTGCCTTTCCCGGCCACACCGAGTTTCTGGCGCATCTGGCCGGCGTGAGGCGGGTCGTGATGATGCTGGCCTGCGATGAGCTGCGGGTCGTCCCGACCACCATCCACATCCCGCTTGGCGCGGTTCCGGCGGCGCTCGGCCCCGACCTGCTGGGCGACACGATCCGTATCACCCACGCCGCCCTGCAGCGTGATTTTGCCATTGCCAAGCCGCGCATTGCGGTGGCCGGGCTGAACCCGCATGCCGGCGAAGGCGGGGCCATGGGGCAGGAGGAACTGGACTGGATCAATCCGACGCTTGCCAGCCTGCGCGCGCAGGGACTTGAGGTGACCGATGCCCAGCCCGCCGACACGCTGTTCCATGCCCGCGCACGGGCGCGCTATGACGCGGCCGTGGCGATGTATCATGACCAGGCGCTGATCCCGATCAAGACGCTGGCCTTTGACGAAGGCGTCAACCTGACCCTCGGGCTGCCTTTCGTGCGCACCTCGCCCGACCACGGCACCGCCTTTGACATTGCAGGCCAGGGCATTGCCCGCCCCGACAGCCTGATGGCCGCCCTGCGCATGGCCCGCGACCTTGGCGAAAGGCGACAGCGATGAGATTTCATGCCTCCGGCGGGGATATTTGGGCGAAAAAGAAGGCGGGGGCGCCATGATGGCAGCCGACGGCCTGCCCCCCCTGCGCGAGGTGATCGCACAGCACGGGCTGCGGGCAAAGAAGGCGCTGGGGCAGAATTTTCTGCTTGATCTGAACCTGACCGCCAAGATCGCGCGTCAGGCCGGAGATCTGGGCCGGGCCGACGTGCTGGAAATCGGACCCGGCCCCGGCGGGCTGACCCGGGGCCTGCTGGCCGAGGGCGCGCGGCGGGTGCTGGCGGTGGAAAAGGATGCCGGCTGCCTGCCGGTGCTGGAAGAGATCTCTGCTGCCTTTCCGGGGCGGCTTGAGGTCGTGCATGGCGATGCGCTGGACATCGACCCGCTGGCCCATCTGAACGCGCCGATCCGCGTTGTGGCCAACCTGCCCTACAACATCGGCACCGAGTTGCTGGTGCGCTGGCTGACCCCGCCCGACTGGCCGCCGTTCTGGCAGTCGCTGACGTTGATGTTCCAGAAAGAAGTGGCGCAGCGCATCGTGGCGCAGCCCGGCTCCAGGGCCTATGGGCGCCTCAGCGTGCTGGCGCAATGGCGCTCAGCCCCGCGCATCGCGATGGAAATTCCGCCCGATGCCTTCACGCCCCGGCCCAAGGTCCATTCCGCCGTGGTGCAGATCGACGCCCTGCCGGAACCGCGGTTTCCGGCCGATCCGGGCATGCTGTCGGCGGTTGTGGCCAAGGCTTTCAACCAGCGGCGCAAGATGCTGCGCTCGGCGCTGAAAGGGCTGACGCCCGACATCGAAGAGCGCATTGTCGCCGCCGGCCTGCGCCCGACGGACCGGGCCGAAAAGGTCTCGGTCGAAGGGTTTTGCGCCCTGGCGCGCGAGCTGTCGGCCAAATGAAGAACGGGCCCGTTTCGGGGCCCGTTCCATTGTCGGGGGCCGGCAGGACCTACCAGCGGCGCTTGCCGGCGATGCCCTCGAATTCGCTGTTCAGCCGGTCCTTGGCCGCGCCTTCGACAAATTCCAGCCGGGTGCCGTA
>JALSJL010000256.1 GCA_026989405.1 Marinosulfonomonas sp.
CGGTCGCCTCAACACGCGCGGTCTCGGTGTCGCCTCACGGTCGAAAACCGGCCGCGGCCGCGCCACGGTGCCGATCTTCCTGCTGGTGCGGCAGGTGAGGCTGCCCAAGCGGCTCGATCTGGGCCGGGACGCCGAGCGGGCGCTCGAAAGCGTGCCGGGGCTCATCGTGACGAACTGGGTGGAGGGGAGATTGTGAACGCCCGGTGTATTGCCAAAGAATTAACCCTTTTGTGCGGAGTTGAAGACTGTTTTTCCCAAGGGCGTCTGCATGCACATCGATCCGAAACTATACCGCAAGGCGTTCCAAGCCTACCTCCGTAAGGGGACGCCCATCGAGTGGTCGATCAAGCAGGAGCACCCTACCACACATTACATTTGGCGCAGGCGCGGGGATGACAAGGTCCGCCCAAGCCATGCTGCCAACAACGGTCGGATTTTCGCGTGGGATGACCCGCCCGAGACGGGCCTCCCCGGCGAAGACTATGGCTGCCGCTGCACGGTTGTGCCATTCATGCCGTCAGTCGATGAGTTCATTGAAATCGAGGTGGCAGATGCAGGCGACACCGGTGCCGCTTGGAGCAGCCGTGACTTCGTCCGCCACTACTACAACGGTCGTGGGCGCGGTGTTACCGTTCGGGAAACCGGACATCCGATCATGGATCGGTGGACTGGAAGCTTCTCGGGTCAGGTCTATGCGGACCCGGCACGCAGCAACTTCTGATGAATTACGGTCGGAAAGATCGTGGAACCGGCGTGTTAGCCGCACTAGCCGGTGTCGTTTTGCTCCCGTGCGCAATCCTGGCTCTATGGATCGTGGTCGTTTTCAACGCCAGATATCGCACATGTGTGCAGCTTGAGAACGGCGCGAACCTCGGTTACGAAGCAGTCTTCGACCTCAGCAGGCCCTACCTGAAGCCAATTGCGGTTCCGCGATTTGAGGATGGAACGCCAATGCTGCGCGACATGCTCTGGTCGGTCAAGATCACGCCAACCACCATCTATGGCCTCTCGCTGGAGCCTGTAGATGAACGTGGATATCAGTTCGCTTGGCGCAACGACGTCGGGCTTGTCCTGGAAGCCGACAATCCCACCGTATACGAGCGTCTGGTCGCCGAAGCAGGGCACGCGAATTGGGACATTGAGACCAACAACGTCGGCACCCAATGGCTAATGAATGAACTGGCTGAGCGACCGGATTTCGAAGTCGGTCGCTGTCCGACGTCCTTGATCACATGGTGATCCATTGCCCACCCTTCGCGAAACCATCCTCGCCGCGCTGCACGCGCGGCTCTCGCCGCTGTCCGCCACCGTCCTGCGCGGCGAGGTGCTGCCCGAGCGGATTCCATCCGGCGGCTTTGTCAACCTGCGCAATGGCGACCCCGGCTAGCCCGAGGTGACGCTGTCGCCGGCGCGCTATCACTGGTAACCCCGGGCGGAACTGGAGGTGGTGGTGCAGGGCAAGTATTCGGCCGATCGCGATGTGGTGTTTGATGCGCTGACCGCTGCCATTGGCACCACCCATGCCGCTGACCGGATGCTGGGAGGTCTCTGCCACTGGGTCGAGGGCGAAGCCCCCAGCCCCGTGGTTCTGCCGGTCGAGGGGGCGGCGAGCCTCATGGCTGCCGTGATACCCGTCGTCCTGCATTACACCACGGTTGATTCCCTGGCCTGAGCCCTCCTCAACCGAAAGGACTGAACAATGCCCCGCGCCCACGAGCGGTTTCATGCAGGTGCTTTTTGTCAGCGCCTCGCTGGGGGCCGAGCAGCAGCTGCTGGCCTCCGGGCTGTCAGGTGTCTTCCGGGCGCGCGGTCTTGCCTTCGGAGGCTGTGGGGAAGTGCTGCAGAAGAGACGCCTTTGCCCCCAGGATGTGTTCGCGGATGAGGTTTGCAGCCCGATCGGCTTCGCCGGCTTCGCAGGCTTTCAGTATCGCCATGTGCTCGCGCCCGGCGCGGGCCATTCCGTTGCTCATCACCAGCTGGGCGCGCACATGGCGCTCTACCCGGTCCATTGCCTTGTCGCAGACCTCGATGAAGTAACCCAGCGTGCTGGCGCTGTAGAGTGTGGTGTGGAAGACCCGATTCAGGTCGCCCCATTCCATCGGGTCGGAGGAGGCCGAGAAGGCCTCGCACTGCCTGCGTGCCTCGGCAAGCAGTTCAGGCGTCATGCGCGGCACGCCCTCGCGGATGATCTCGGGTTCCAGCAGGGCCCGCAGATCGAAGATTTCGGCGGCTTCCCTGGCGGACAGGCCCGCAACCACCGCACCCTTGTAGCGCTGAGTCAGGACGAGGCCCTGTTCCTCCAGCCGCGAGATGGCTTCGCGCACGGGGATGCGGCTGACATTGAACTTGCGCGCGATCTCGTCCTGGCGCAGGGGGGTGCCTTCGGGGATCTGGCCCGTGATGATCGCATTGCGCAACACGTCGAAAATTATCGACGAGGCCGAGGCCATCCCGGAAATATCCACCGCCTCAAGCTTCATCCTCGCTGACCCCCTTACGGTTCTTCGCTTTGTTTACAGGAATCGCGCCGGTACGAAAAGTTCAAGAACCTATATTGCATATTGGATACAATATGCGATATGCGGGTGGTACAAGGATTCATTT
>JALSJL010000257.1 GCA_026989405.1 Marinosulfonomonas sp.
GCTGAGACTTTTTCATATTCAGCATGACGGTTAATGTGGTCGGACATGAAGTTGAGTAAGAACTCGCCTTTGTGTTTCAGCAGGAATTTAAAAACGTCCTCGTTTCTGATATCCCAGCCAGTGGGGTCTATAAACGTAAAGGTGAACCCGTCCGGTATAGATGCTGATATTGCATCTAGGTTATCCTCAAACGCACCCGGAAACACACGAATATTATAATTGTTATGTTTTTTAGCATACTCACGGAGCCTTTCCACAGCATCGGTGCGGCGCTCACAAAAGTAGAAGCGCAGTTTTAACGCCCCGTTTCCTCGCCCCTGAAGGTCCTTCCGGACTGCTTCCAAGGTATTGATTGCCTGATGAAATGAAGCGTCAGAATAGTCTTCTTCGTCCGAAACGTTCCATGGACCGGCAAACGCATCAACAAAATTGAATGCCGGATATCCATGCAAAGTTTTGTAAGCAGCAGCTTGCAGGTATTTTGTTAGAAATTTGTGCTTGATATAGGTTTGTTCGCGATTGCGATAAAGTTTCAGATCCGAAGCCATATAGTTTTTTCACGCCCGCAGTTCTTTGAGTATCGGCTCAGGTACAATTTGCCACGGGAAGCCGTTCCATTCTTCACCTTCTAAAAGCCTCCCATTCGATTTCGGGCGTGCGCCACCCCATTGCTTGAAGAAAAATGCCACGTCAAAATTCTCGCATGCGAGGCGAAGTTCCGTCGCCCAGTCAGGATGCATTGGGCGAGCTTTGGGGCCGCTCTCTCCACCGACAATCGCCCAAGCAATGCCGCTAAGATCAACATCACCGATAGGGCCGAGCAATGGCTCAAATGAAATAAACCGCGCCTCGGATTTGATTTGCCGAAGATGTTCAATACGGCTTTTATGGGCAGCATCCTCGACAGATACACCCAGCCAGATATGCGACGGCACGGCTTTTCCATCATATCGGTTGCGAACATAGTTTCGCATCAACGAGCTGCGCTTGGTCAGAACCTGATAGACATGCCAGTCTGCCGTTTCCATGGCATCGAAAACTTGATCTATATACTCACGGTCAATGTCTTTGTGAAACAGGTCACTCATGGAATTCACGAAAATCATTCGTGGTTTTTTCCAACGTGATGGTTGCGCAAGACGAGACGGCCAGACCCGCAAATCGAACCCCTGTTCGTAAGGGTGTTCGGGAATGCCGCGCCAACGTTCCGCGAACC
The DNA here is from genome assembly GCA_026989405.1 of Marinosulfonomonas sp. Taxonomy (GTDB): domain Bacteria; phylum Pseudomonadota; class Alphaproteobacteria; order Rhodobacterales; family Rhodobacteraceae; genus JAJRUE01. The sequence goes on from JALSJL010000257.1 coordinate 1,217, forward strand.
TCTCAGCATAACAATTATCGCAACCTGGGCCAATTTTTGTGCACCCGGTTACCGGATTCCACGTCGCGTCGGTCCACTCTATTTCTGATTTCTGTGCCATGCTACAATCCTGTTTTTGATCAAAATACTACGACAGCGCGAGGAAAAAAGGAATCCCCATTCTCGCGCGCAAGCTTTCTAGGCCTTTTCGGCGTCTGGATTGGTCACAGTTCAATGGCTTCCGAATACCACCTCTTCCTGCTCCCTCCAAGGCTTCGCCGCAATATCAATCAGATCGGCGATCTTCACAGCCGGGATTTCCTGATTCACCATCATGCGCTCGATGACTGCGGGCGCAAGGTAGGCGAGGCGGATTTGGCGGCTGACGAAACGGTCGGACAGGCCTTCAGCGCCAGCCAGATCGCTGATCGTATTCGCCTCGCCGGTTTCCAGCTTTCGCCGCCATTCCCACGCGCGGGCCAGGGCGCGCAGGATATGGGGGTCCTGCTGGCGGTCTTCGGCATCGAGCCGGTTTTCGGGCGGCAGGATCTGGGTGCGGCCGTTGCGGCGACGGTATTCCAGCGGCACGAATATGCGGATGGTGTCGGGGGTGGTCATGCGTTTGCTTCCTTTTGGGTCATCAATTCTGTCGCCAGCCCCTTCAATCCATCGGCCCGCAGGTCGATGGCCAGACCTTTGCCGGTGACGGTCACGCGCTGGACCAGCAGTTGGACGATGCGGGCGCGCTCGGTGTGGAAAAGTTGCGCCCAGAGGTTGTCGAAATCCTGCAGGGCGGCGGCGACCTCGCTGGTTCCAGCGCTGCTGCCAAGTTCCGTTGCCGTTCGGGCGGCAATTTCGGGGGACCGCAGGACACGGCGTAATTCGCGCACCACCGCCCCTTCGACCATACCGGCGGCGAGGCGTTGCGGCGCGGCCGATGGTTCGGTGTGGCGGACCTTCAGGTAGTCGGTCGAGACGTAATAGCAGTATTCCTTGTGCTTTTTGCCGGTGTGATGCGGGGTCATGGCGGCACCGTTTTCATGAAAGATCAACCCGCGCAGATAGGCGGGGTTCTTCGGTCGCCGTCCGCGCCGACGTGACCGGCCATTGGCTTTGAGCCGTTCCTGCACGCGCTCCCACGTGGCCTGATCGACGATGGCCTCATGTTCGCCTTGAAAGCTCTTGTCCTTGTGGCGCGCCATGCCCGCATAGACCGGATTTTGCAGCACGCGGATGACGAATTGTGAATTCGGTGGGTTGCCTGCCTTGGTGGTCACGCCCTTGGCCTGCAATTCCCGCGCCAGCAAGGTGCTGGAGCCGAGGTCGATATAGCGCTCGAATGCCGCCTTCACGATCGGGGCCTCGGTGTCATGGGGCACAGTTTCCGGTCCTGCAGCACATA
>JALSJL010000258.1 GCA_026989405.1 Marinosulfonomonas sp.
CCCGCAGGCGCTCGAACAGGCGCAGCAGTTCGCCCAGTTCCTGTTCCAGGGGCCGCAGACATTGCAGGCAGTCCTCCTCACCCTTGCAATCGACGACAATCGGCGAGATGCCTTCGCCCGGCTTTGGTTCCATGTTGCGGTCTTCTTCCAGCAGCATGCGCAGTTCCTCGATCGCGCGGGCGTTTTCCTGAACCTGCGAGCGCAGGGTGCGGATGTTGTTGCGCGCCTCCTGCATCCGCTGTTCCAGCGATTTCACCCGCTCTTCCAGGGACCTCGGGTTCGGGTGTTTCTTGCCATCGTCCAGCGCGCCAGACTCATCGACCGGCCCCGGATCCTCTTTTGGCTTGGGTTCGGACCCGCCGGAGCCATCCGACGATCCGTTCCCCGGTGCCGCGTCGTCCTTGGGTTCGGGTTTGTAATCGGGGTCTGGCTTGACGATTTCCCCGGTTCCGGGCACAAAGATGCCCCCGCCGGGCGCCTGCGCCTGCGCCTTCGTGGCGGCAAGAGCGACCGAAAGGCCCAGCAGGCCGGCAATCGCAATTCCTGCAACGACTCTCATGATCACTCCTTCGCTGTCTGCTTGACGGGCCGGTCATTGTCAAAAAAGATCGGCGGCACCTCGACGGGCACCGGGTCGCCGACCCAGAGCATCAGGTGATAGTCCGAAGGCTCTTCGGCCTTGAGCCAGATGCCGACGGTGCTTTCGAGCCGTCCGGTGAACTCGTAATTTCCCTCGGCGTCTGTGGTGCCGGAGGCCTCGGGCCTGTTCCACACCGTGCGATGCAGGCTGACCTCGATCGGCTTGGCGGGATCATCGGCAAAAACGGCAATGACGGTCGGGCTCATGACCCGGATGTCGACGGCATAGTATCGTCGTCCCTCGGCATCCGCGCTTCCCTGAACAACGGCCAGCCTGCCGCCCAGATCGGTGTCCGGTTCCAGCGCCAGTTCTTCGACCGGCGCTTCGATCTCGCCGATCTCCAGCGGTTGCGCGGTGGCATCCTGCCCGCCGCCGACAAGCGCCAGCATGGCGATCAGTAGCGGAACGGCGATAGAGCATGGCCGATAATTCATGTCGTTCCTTTCCTTGCCGAAAAACCGTGCCCGCAGTTCCGCTTGCGGGCAGGGGGAACTTTCCTGGTCCGCGCACAAGAGCGCCGGACAAGGGACTCGGTCCGATGCCCGTGCCTCGGGCGCAATGCGCAATGGCGCTGTCAAATGCAGGCGCGCGGCAGTTCGTGTCGTCGGAATGATTGCGGGGGGGGTTGGCTGAAAATGCCGCTGTGCCCGGTTGCGTCGGTCTGGCGAAAAACGGCAAGTGCGAAGCCGAGCGCGCCAAGCCTGCAGCGAGCAAAAACACAGAATGGATCCGGTCCGGCGCAATTGGCATCAATTTACAGCAACTCTTGGTAGCAAGCCCCTGAAACACATATTTTACAGCATCGGATTTGAATTCTGTCAAGGATTTCGCCGGGATCGGCCTTGGGGCAGGCGGTCTGGAACTGGCAAAAAACACCACAGGCAACGGGTGGCGGCCCGCCGGAACGGGCATCTCAGGGCCGACATCGTCCGTGATCTGGAGATCGCGCCCGCCGCGGCGCTTTCAATCCCGATCTGGCGAGCGCCGCCACCGTCCTGACCGGAGCGTTCCTCTGCCCCGCCGCACACGAATTTCCCGTTGTTTTCGGGGGTTATGCCGGTGTGCTATTCACATTCGCCCGCGCAAAACGGCCGAAATCGGTCTCTTCAGGCCGTTTTTATCTGAACCTCATGACTGCGGTGATTTGATGAAACCTCTGCAACGCGCTGAAATCATGTCGTTAATTTGCTACGAAACCTGAACGGCTCGGGACTGGAAGGCTGATGAAGGTGCCGAAGCGGTCGAGCCGCGATAGGGAGGCAACGGGCGCTCGACAGCGTGCCGGGGCTGGCTGATGCCCGGGGCACTGGCATCCGGCACGAGCCCCGCGCGGTCGTCGTCTGCGGGATCGCTGCGCTGCCGTGCGAACGACACCTGGTGAAGGCGATTGCGCAAGCTTCGGCACCTCGCAGACCGGTATGTTGCGGTTGCCAATGCGATCCTGCGAGACGAAACCGCCGGGCAGGAGCAGGCCTCCGCCCCGACTATCGTCATCCCTGGGTGCTATCTGGGTTCTGCGCCATCAGGCGACCCTGGCCCTGTCAGCCCGCCAATTGCGAGAATGTGGTCGATGATCTTGTCCACCCCCTGACCGGATTTCAGGCAGGCAAAGACGAACGGCCGGGTGCCGCGCATTTTGCGTGCGTCCTTGTCCATGACCTCAAGCGAGGCTCCGACATGGGGGGCGAGGTCCGTCTTGTTGATGATCAGCAGATCGGATCTCGTGATTGCAGGGCCGCCCTTGCGCGGGATCTCCTCGCCGGCGGCAACGTCGATGACATAGAGCGTCATGTCGGCCAGTTCCGGGCTGAAGGTGGCCGACAGGTTGTCGCCGCCGCTTTCGATCATGATGATGTCCAGATCGGGGAACTGCTGGTTCAGCTCGGCCACGGCCGCCAGGTTGATCGAGGCATCCTCGCGGATGGCCGTATGCGGGCAGCCACCGGTTTCGACCCCCTTGATCCGCTCTTGCGGCAGGGCCTGCAGGCGCATCAGGGCCTCGGCATCTTCCTGGGTGTAGATGTCGTTGGTTATGACCGCGACCGAGAAGTCGTCTCGCAGGGCGCGGCACAGCGCCGCCGTGAGTGTGGTTTTTCCGGCCCCGACGGGGCCGCCGATGCCGATGCGCAAGGGTCCGTTGACTGAGGTCATGATTGGAATAGCCTTGAATGCTGGGTTTCGTGTTTCATCGAGTCGATATCGGCCATGAAGCTGCAGGCGCCAAGATCGTCGATGGACTGCGTTTGCGCCTGTGCCGCGATATCGGAACACACAGGGGCGACGGCCGCAAGGGCGGCCTGCGCGGCGGTCTGGCCAAGCGGGACCAGTCGGGTCGCGCCAGAGGTCAGGTTGCCGGCAAATCCGTGCAGATACATGAGCAGCGTGTCCGTCAGGGGCAGGTCCATCGCGCGCGCCGCAGCCCCGACCGCCACCGGATATGTCAGGGCGTGCAGGGCCAGCGGCCAGATGGCGCAGGCGGTGCGCGCAAAGGCGTCGCCCTGCTGAGCGGTCTCGGTCAGCCTTTCGCGCGACGGGGCCAGGGCGCGGGCGGTTGCGTCGATTTCCGCAAGGGTTTCGTGCCCCTGCGCGCGATAGGCAGCAACCAGCAGGATGGCGTCGTTGCGCCCCGCGCCGTGCGTAAGAATGGCATCGAGCCAGCCCTGAAAGCTGGCCGCATCCGTGACTTCGCCCGCCTCGACCGCCCATTCCAGGCCGTGACTGAAGCTGAAGGCCCCGACCGGAAAGGCCGGCGAAAGCCACTGCGCCAGGGTCAGCAGGGCGGGAAGGGGGGCGGCGTCAGTGGGCATGGGAATGGGTGCGCCCGTGTCCGTATGCCCCGCCTTCGGGGGTGAAGGGTTCGGTGATCTCGCGGGTTGTCGCGCCGATCCTGTCCAGCATGTCGCGGATCACATGATCGCGCTGGATCAGCAGGCGCGTGGCTTCGATCTGGCACGGCGTGTGGCGGTTGCCGATATGCCAAGCCAGACGGGCCAGATCGGGGCCGGTGATTTCCAGCAGGTCTTCTTCGGCGGCGACCACCTCGATCAGGCGGCCATCGGCCAGTTCAAACGCATCGCCGTGGTTCAGGGACGTGGTTTGCGGCAGGTCCACAAGGAAGCGCTTGCCCTGGGCTGTGGTCAGAACCTTGCGGCGCAGGAAGCGGTCGTCGTAGGTGAGGGTGACGTGGTCGGCGGCGCGCGACGACCAGTGGTTGGCGCGCAGAAGGGTGCGGCTGACAGGATCAGAGGGCATGGCTGTGCTGGTGCAATGAGGGCAGCGGCCGGCCGCGGGTGGGGGCAAAGCCCCCGCCCGTGGGGGCGGTCGGGCGCTGCCCGGCGGTGCCGCCGGGCGGGAGATAATGTCCAGTCATGTCAAAGCCCCGTGCTTTTTGCGTCATCCACTTCCCCTGTTTGCAATGTCATTTTCGGCGTCTTTTGGCCGGGTCTTTCTGAAAACCGCATATACCCCCCTCAAAACAAAAAATACCGCTGCGCCATCGGCAGCACCTCGGCGGGTTCGCAGGTCAGAAGTTCGCCGTCGGCCCGCACTTCGTAGGTTTCCGGGTTCACCTCCATCACCGGCAGGGCGTCGTTCAGGATCAGATCGCGTTTGCCGATGTCGCGGGTGCCTTTCACGGCAACGGTCTGCTTGGCCAGCCCCAGCGTTTCACCAATGCCCGCAGCCTGTGCCGCCGCCGAAACGAATGTCACCGCGGACTGTTCCACCGAACGTCCGAAGGCGCCGAACATCGGGCGTGAATAGACCGGTTGCGGCGTCGGGATGGAGGCATTGGGATCGCCCATCTGCGCCATCGCAATCGTGCCGCCCAGCAGCACCATTTCCGGCTTTACCCCGAAAAACGCCGGATGCCACAGCACCAGATCGGCGCGTTTGCCTTCCTCGATGGAGCCGATTTCCCCGGCGATCCCGTGGGCGATGGCCGGGTTGATGGTGTATTTGGCAATGTAGCGGCGCACGCGGAAATTGTCGTTGTCGCCGGTCTCTTCGGGCAGGCGACCGCGTTGTTTCTTCATCTTGTCGGCGGTCTGCCAGGTGCGGATCAGAACCTCGCCCACGCGTCCCATGGCCTGACTGTCACTGGCGATGATGGAAAACGCGCCCATGTCGTGCAGGATATCCTCGGCGGCGATGGTTTCGCGCCGGATGCGGCTTTCGGCAAAGGCGATATCTTCGGGGATGGACTTGTCCAGATGGTGGCACACCATCAGCATGTCCAGGTGTTCCTCAAGCGTGTTCACCGTAAAGGGGCGGGTCGGATTGGTGGACGACGGCAGCACATGCGGCTCGCCACAAATCCTGATGATGTCGGGCGCATGGCCGCCCCCGGCGCCTTCGGTGTGAAAGGCGTGGATGGTGCGGCCCTTCATGGCCTTGACCGTGTGTTCGACAAAGCCGCTCTCGTTCAGCGTGTCGGTGTGGATCATCACCTGGACGTCCATCCGGTCGGCCACGTCCAGGCAGCAGTCGATCGCGGCCGGCGTGGTGCCCCAGTCTTCATGCAGTTTCAGCGCGCAGGCGCCGGCCAGCACCTGTTCTTCGAGTGCTGCGGGCAGGCTGGCATTGCCCTTGCCGGCAAAGGCCAGGTTCATCGCAAAGGCATCGGCCGCCTGCAGCATCCGCCCGATGTGCCAGGGGCCGGGCGTGCAGGTGGTGGCCAGCGTGCCATGTGCGGGCCCCGTGCCGCCGCCCAGCATGGTGGTCAGGCCCGAATGCAGCGCGTCCTCGATCTGTTGCGGGCAGATGAAATGGATGTGGCTGTCGAACCCGCCGGCGGTCAGGATCCTGCCTTCGCCGGCAATGATCTCGGTGCCCGGTCCGATGATGATGTCAACGCGCGGCTGGATATCGGGGTTGCCCGCTTTGCCGATCTTGTGAATGCGCCCGTTTTTCAGGCCGACGTCGGCCTTGTAGATGCCGGTGTGATCAACGATCAGCGCATTGGTAATGACCGTATCAACCGCGCCCGCGGCCCGCGTCACCTGGGATTGCCCCATGCCGTCACGGACCACTTTGCCGCCGCCGAACTTGACCTCTTCGCCATAGGTGGTCAGGTCGCGTTCGACTTCGATGATCAGATCGGTGTCGGCCAGTCGCATCCGGTCGCCGGTGGTGGGGCCGAACATGTCCGCATAGGCTTCGCGGGAAATTTTCGTGGGCATCGGGTCTCCGTCAGTTTGCTTCGGCAAAGAAATACAGGTCCGTGATCCGGTCGCGGGTCAGGCGTCGCAGGCAGCCGAATTTCATCACCGGCCGATCCGCCCCCGCGCGCAGCATGCTTTCCGCCTCGCAGGCGCGGTCCCGGAACGCGATCCAGGCGCGCTGCGCGTTGCGCAGTTTCTCCGAGACCGGGCGCTCGTTCGGCGGCACACGCTCATCCAGACGACGCGCCGCCGCCATCGCCAGATGCCAGGCATCGTTCAGTTCGTGATCGGCGCTCAGCCATTCCCTTTCGGCACAGCGCGCCGCCGCCAGGCCCGCCAGATCGCCCTGCGCGCCGCAGTCCTGTGCCGCAAGGGGCGAGGCCGCGACCATGGCGACCAGCACCGGGGCGAAGCGTTTCATCCAAGGTCTCCCATCACCTGTCCGTTGAAGCCGAACACCCGCCGCGCGCCCGACAGGGGCACCAGGGCGACCTCGCGTCGCTGGCCCGGCTCAAATCGCACCGCGGTGCCCGCGGGAATATCCAGCCGCATGCCCAAGGCCGCGTCGCGGTCGACTATCAGCGCCGGGTTCACTTCGGCAAAATGGTAATGCGAGCCGATCTGCACCGGCCGGTCGCCGGTGTTGGCAACCATCAGCATGATGGCGTCGCGGCCCTCGTTCAGGGTCAGTTCACCATCGGCGGCAAAGAGTTCTCCGGGGATCATGGCGTTACCTCAACGGATCGGGTTGTGGACGGTGACCAGCTTGGTTCCGTCGGGAAAGGTGGCTTCGACCTGCACTTCGGGGATCATTTCGGGGATACCTTCCATGCATTGCTCGCGGGTGACGACTTCGGCCCCGGCCTGCATCATGTCGGCGACGCTGCGCCCTTCGCGGGCGCCTTCGACAACCACATCCGTGATCAGGGCGATGGCCTCGGGGTAGTTCAGAAGAACGCCACGCGCCAGCCGTTTGCGGGCGACCTCGGCGGCCATTGCGATCAAGAGCTTGTCTTTTTCACGGGGGGTCAGCTGCATGTCAGATCATCCATGTTCCTGGAAGGGGTGCCGCGCTGAGCAGTTCAATCAACGGCACAAGAGTTTTTCGCAAATCATATCCGTCCCTGGCCAGAAGGCGGGCAAACAGCACACCGTCACGGATCAGGCTGGCGCCACCGGTCGGGGGCATCCGTTCACGCACGGGCTCAAGGAACAGGTCGGCATCGGGGGCCACCAGAAGAACGGCCGCCATTGCCCCGCACCCGGCCCCCAGGGTCGGATTGCGCAACTGCGCCGAGACGCTGCCGGTCAGGCGGGTCCGGTCCGCGAACACCAACTGGCCATCGCGCCACACATCCACGCGATCATGAAAGGCAATATCGGTGAGCACTTCGCCCATTTCAGCACGACCGAATATCACCGGCTCCACGATCAGCAAGCGGGCATCGGCGGTCATGTCAACCCTCAGCGACCGGTTCAGCGCCGACCCGTCATAGATCAGCAATTCCTGCGGCAGCCAGTCCAGTCTGGCCTGCCGTTCCAGCGTCAACCTGTTGGTGATTTGCGCAACCTCCTGCGGTTGCGCCCGATAGGCCCGCTCGGCCGCCTGCGTGGTCAGGTTCATCCGGCACCCCGGCGCGACATTGGCAGTCATCTCGAAGCGATCCTCTCCGGTCACCCCGCCCGCGGTGTTGATGATCACCCCGGACAGCGAAGCGCCGGTTGCGCGGGGAAACAGGAGTTTCATCGACCCCTGCTGGCGCAGCCCGTCCAGGACCGTGCGCCCGCCGCGCAATTTGCACGACACCGAGGCAACGCCCACGGCGCGCGGCTGTGAGCGTGTTTCACAGGGAAGGGGCGGTGCGCCAAGAATGATCGCCTCCCAGGTTGGCAATTGGATAGTCGATCATTTGCCAGATAATTCCCGCGTGCAACAGGGGCGCCGGTTGATTGGGAGGAATTCATCACGTTACTTGCCGAAATATTGACCGATTGGCGCAGCAGAGGTGAATATTTGTGCAATCGTTCCGTCATGCCGGCTGCCGGCCCGACATGGATGTTGCGCTGAAAAGGCGGTGCCACCGGTGTGACCTCGGCGATCTTCCGTCTTGCCCAACCTGATTGCAGGTTCCTCAGGCGGGCAAACCGAAAGGAAGGCCGCAAATGAACAGGGACGTTCTGAAACGGGCTGTCCTGGGTGGCGCACGGGGCGAACTGCCAGAAGGGCCAGCAGATTCACATGGACAAGCCTGGTCAGGCCGGGGTCACGCCTTCTTTCAGCAGGTTGGCGAAGCGCTGCCGCAGCAGGGCCAGTTTCGGTTCGATATAGGTCTGGCAGAAGGGCCTGTCGGGGTCGGTGGCGAAATAGTTGTGAAACCGCTGGTCGGACTCTCTGAAGCCGCGATGGGGCAGGATGCGGGTCACGAAATCGACGCCGGTTTCTGTCGAAAGCCGGGCAAGGCTTTCGGCGGCGCGGGTCTGCTGCGCCGTGTCCGGCAGATAGATCGCGCTGCGGTATTTGCCGCGCAGCTTGTGGTGCGAGGTGCTGGCATGGGTGGCCAGATGCACCGCGATGATGTCGTCGAGCGACAGCCTGCCGGGATCGAATTCCAGATCGATGGCCTCCGACCATGTATCGTCGGGCGGATCGGAACGCGCAAAGCCCTGGCGCACGCAGCACACGCCGCCAAGCGCCTGGAACACGGCTTCGGTGCACCAGTGGCAGCCGCCGCCAAGGGCAAGGCGTTGCATCGGGTGTTGCATCGGCTCAGCGGTCCACGGGCACCTGGCCCTGGGCCAGTTTCAGCCGGGTCCAGAGGTTCATGTTGATCACGATGGCGGCGATCTCGGCAATCTCGCGTTCGCCGAACAGGGCGCTCATGGCGTCGTGCAGGGCGGGGAAGGCGGCCAGGTCGTAGGCGGTCAGCGCTTCGCAATAGGCAAGGGCTGCGCGCTCTTTTTCATCGAACAGCGTGCATTCGCGCCAGGCGGCAAGATGGGCGATCTTTTCCGGGGCGCTGCCCTGGTCGCGGGCGGCCTTGTCGTGCAGGATCAGGCAATAGGCGCAGGGGGTCATCTGCGCAACCCGCAGGCGCAAAAGCTGGGCCAGTTGCCCATCAACCGACAGATCGGCGGTGTAGCCCACCGATTGCGCCATCTGCTTCGCGATGGCGTGGAACTCGGTCAGGTCCGGGTCAAACCGGGTGTTTTCGAAGGTGATGGTCACGGGGGTTCCTTTCCTGTGCTGTCTGGCGGGGTGCAGACGGGTGCGGGCCCCGGGCGAATGCCCCGCCCGCGCATGCTGGCGGGCGTGGTATCCGGTTATCGCATCAAGCCCGATCGTCGGCCTTCGGCAGAACCCAGTCGGGCCGCTCGAAATGGCAGGTATAGCCGTTCGGGAACCGTTCGAGATAGTCCTGATGCTCGGGCTCGGCCTCCCAGAAATCGCCGGCTTCCTTCACCTCGGTGCAAACCTTGCCCGGCCAGATGCCGCTGGCGTCGATATCGGCGATGGTGGCAAGCGCCACCTGGCGCTGGCTGTCGCTGGTGTAATAGATCCCCGAGCGATAGCTGCTGCCGCGGTCGTTGCCCTGCCGGTCGGGGATGGTCGGGTCATGGATGCGAAAGAAGAACTCCAGCAATTCTCGATAGCTGATCGTTTCGGGATCAAAGATCACTTCGATCGCTTCGGCGTGGCTGCCGTGGTTGCGATAGGTGGCGTTCGCCACATCGCCGCCGGCATAGCCGACCCGGGTTTTCAGAACCCCGGGCAGCTTGCGAAACAGGTCCTGCATGCCCCAGAAACAGCCGCCGGCAAGAATTGCGCGCTCGCTCATCGCTCGTCCTCCTCCACCTGGTCCAGGTAGTCGCCGTATCCGGCGGCCTCCATCTCGTCACGCGGGATGAAACGCAGGCTGGCCGAATTGATGCAGTAGCGCAGGCCGCCCATTTCGGCCGGGCCGTCGGTGAAGACATGGCCGAGGTGGCTGTCGCCATGGGCCGAGCGCACCTCGGTGCGTTCCATCCCGTGCGAGCTGTCGCGCAGCTCGACGATCATCTTGCGCTCGATCGGCCGGGCAAAGGACGGCCAGCCGCAGCCCGCATCGAACTTGGCCGAGGAGGCAAAAAGCGGCTCGCCCGAGACCACATCCACATAGATGCCCGGTTCGAAATGCTGGTCGTATTCGCCGGTATGGGGGCGCTCGGTGCCGCTTTGCTGGGTGACGCGGTATTGCTCGGGCGTCAGGGCCGAGACGGCTTCTTCGGTTTTGCGATACTTCATGCGGTTGACCATTGCTCCTGTCTTCTGGCTTCGGATGGCCCTTATCTGGTGATCGGGGCGCGGGTTTTCCAATAGCCTGCGGACATGGTTTCAATTCCTGCCGGTCGGCGCAAGGGCTGGCGATGCCCGGGCGGCACCGCCAACGCCCGTTTGTCCTCATTCGGGGAGGGCGCTCAGCACCATGTCCTGCCCGCCGAGATGGCAACTGGTGCACAGTCCGACGCCATTGCCGGGCTTCACCGGTGTTTTCGACGGGTCTTCGGTTGACAGGTATTCGGCCCAGAACCAGCCCTTGCCGCCGGCGCTGTCGGCATCGGTCTTGACCGATACCGCCCAGCCCAGCAGGTCCTGCCGTCGGGTTCGAACATCTCCTTCACGACGGCCGAGCCCCTGGGGTGGCTGGTGTTCCCCGCCTTCAGAGAGGCGGCCAGCGCGTCGGAAAAGAACACCCGGACGGGGCGCCCGGCGCGCGTGTGCGGACCGGCCGAGGGGTGCGGTTGCGCATCGGCCGTGGCAAAGTTCCGATAGTCGCGGCGCTGCAGGAAGGCGAACAGCTCCGCTTCATCGACGGGAACCGGACTGATGACCGCGGGCGCCCGTTCCATCGGCATCGCTTCGGTTTTCTGCGCGCCATCCGGCATCGCGCCGCCCGCGGCGCGCCATTTGCGTTTCGGGTCGTTGTCGCGCAGAACCGGGTAGAACTGCGTGAACACGAAATCGTCGCCGCCGTTGGCCTCGTGGCAGGCGTTGCAGCTTGCCGCCTCGAACGGGGTTGCGGCCGGCTTCCAGGGGCGTTTTTCGCCGTAGTTCAGATAGACCCAGCCGCCGGGGTCGTCGAACCGCGTGCTGTCCTTGACCGTCAGCTCGAAGCCCGAGTATTCGCCGTTGAAATACCCCCAGCCCGAGACCGCCAGGCAGGCGCCGGTGGCGGTGTCGGTTTCCAGGCAGTGCTCGCCTTCATAAAGAAGGTTGCGCACCTTGACGATCTGGGTGCCGTTCGCAAATTCGCCGGTCTTGTGGTAATGTTCGAAGGCCGAGGGTTCGATATAGACATTGTGGAATTCGCGGAAATTCGCCTTGCCGCCGTTGAGTTCGTCCGGCGTCAGGGGCGAGCCGACGAACACCCAGGATTCCCAGCCGATCGGACGCACGATCGCGCCGTCGGCCGTGTAGGAAGGGCCGTTGATCGTATCGCAAAGATAGAGGCTGCACTGGGCCGAAGGTTCGTCCTGCAGGACGAAACCCTCCTGGGCGCGGGCCGGTGTCGCGGCGCCGCTCATTGCGGTTGCCGAAAGGAAAAGGGCCAGGGTGGCGGTGGGGGTGCGCATGGTCGCTCCTGTCTGCTGTGGGTGTCTGACAGGGCGATACTGCACGAAGGCGCGCGGCCGTTTCCAATAGCCGGGAGCTATAGTTTCGATGGCCCGCCGGGCGCGCGTTCCTCGCCCCAGTCGTGCGCGGCGGCCAGGGCCATGATCTGGCGCACCTCCTTCGGTGTGGCCGAGCCCGACACGCTGACCAGCGACACCCGGCGCGACAGCGAAAGCCCGCGCACCGGCCGGAGCGCGATCCCCTCAAGGATGGCCGAGCGCGCCGGCAGCATGCACACGCCCAGCCCCTCGGCCACCATCTGCTGGATCCAGTCCTCGCGTTCGGACTGCAGGCGCGGGCGCATGACGATATCGCGATCCATGAAATGGGCGATCAGCTGGGTGCGGAATTCGCAATGCAGGCGGTCAAGGTAGGGGGCGGTGGCCAGTTGCTGCTCGGACACCTGCGCTTCGCCGGCCAGCGGGTGGTGCCGGCTGAGCGCCAGGCGCAGCGGCTCTTCGAACAGCGGCTGAACCGCAAGCTTGAAATTTTCCCGGGGCGGGTTCGCCAGGTTGCACAGATCGTATTTGCCCGACAGCACGTCGGCCTCGGATTCACCGGGCAGCATCGGGTGGAAGTTCAGCGCAAGCTCGGGCAGCCGGTCAAGAACCTTGCGCCAGAACTGCGCGAAGGCCCCGGCCGCGATCGTGTTCTGGATGCCGACGGACAGGCTGCGCTGCCGGCCCCAGCGGGCGTTTTCGGCAAGCTCGGTCACGGTGTCGAGCGCCGCGCGGATGCGCATGAATTCGACCTGAAGATCGCGGCCAAGTTCGCTGAGCCGCGTGTCCTTGCCGTCGCGGTGCACGACCGGCGCGCCCAGTTCGTCCTCGAGGCGCTGGATCGATTTCGTCAGGCTCGGTTGCGATATGCCGCTCAGCCGCGCCGCCTCGGTAAAGTTCAGCGTCTGCGCGAGGTTCAGAAAATACCGGATCTGGTTGATGTCCATCGCCGATTGCCTCGTTTTCCCTTCGCCCGTCCAGCGTGTTCATAGCATGCCGCGAATTCCTGGCAATGTCTGCTGAGGATGCCGCTGTCGCAGGCCGGCCTTGGGTGTCGGCCTCCCGGATCGGCGGCGCGCTTCATGTCACAGATGCAACGCCAGTCGGCAGGCCTCCAGAACGGCTGCATGGATCGAGCGCGAGGTCACGGCGTCGCCAAGGCGGTGAAGGGTATAACCGGGATTGTCCGGCCTAGGTTGCGGTGCCCAGGCGGCCATTGCGTCCACATCGGTGATGCCCTTGTTCGCGGCCCCTTCGCGCAGGTCGAAAAACACTTCGGCCAGGGGCTCGGTGCCGGCTTCAAGCACCACCTGGTCAACCACGATCTCTTGCGTTTGCCCGGTCAGCTCGTGGGCAAGCGTCGCGGCCAGCCGGTTGCCATCCTTGCGCAGCGCGGTGAGTTTCAGGTAGGCCAGCGTGTCGACAGCCTGCGCGGCCAGCCGCTTGTGGAAGATCACGCGGTCGGGGTAGCCCATCTCCGTGGCCGAATGTGCATCGATGGTGGCCAGCGTCACCTTGTGGCCCCTGGCGGAAAGAAGATCGGCCGTCGCCACCGCTTCGTGGCGGCCGGTATGGTCGCAGATCAGAACCTGGGCCTCGGCCCGCACGTCACCTGAAAGGATGTCCCAACAGGACACCGCCAGGTCCGCGCCGGGGAAGGACTGTTCCGACGGCAAGCCGCCGGTTGCCACGAACACATGGTCGGGGTTTTCGGCCAGAACATCTGCCGCCTCGGCATAGATATTGCAGCGCAGATCGACGCCCAGCCTGTCCAGTTCCGCTTCGCGCCAGTCAACGATCTGGATCAGATCCTTGCGCCAGGTGGTTTGGGCCGCCAGCCGGATCTGGCCGCCCGGTTTCGGTGCGGCCTCGAACAGAACGACCTTGTGGCCGCGTTCGGCGGCCACCCGCGCGGCCTCGAGCCCCGCCGGCCCGCCGCCCACGACAACCACCTTTTTGCCTGGCGCGGCGCTGGCGGGCACCTGCATCGGCAACAGGGTTTCGCGCCCCGAGGCCGGGTTGTGAATGCAGTGGATTTTCTTGTGGATACAGTGCGATGCGCCGATGCAGGGGCGAATGCGCGCCTCTTCACCGCGCATGATCTTGTTGACGATCTGCGGGTCGGCAATGTGGGCGCGGGTCATGGCGACCATGTCCAGCAGACCCTCGCGGACGGCGTGGCGCGCGTTGGCCACATCGGTCACCCGGGCCGCGTGAAAGACGGGCAGGTCGATTTCGCGCCGGAACGCCCCGACCGTATCAAGGAACGGCGCCAAGGGGCGGCTCATGCCGGGCATGTTTTCTTCGACCAGGGTGATTTCGGTGTCCATCCGCCCGACCATGCAGTTGAAGAAATCGACCGCGCCCTCGCGCCTGAGGATGTCCGCGATCTGCGTAACCTCGTCAAAGCGCAGCCCGCCCGGGCCTTCGTCCAGCGTCAGGCGCATGCCGACCACGAAGTCGTCACCCACCTGGCGGCGGATTTCCTCGTGCACCATCAGCGCAAACCGCGTGCGGTTCTCGATGCTGCCGCCGAAGCCGTCGCTGCGCAGGTTGGTCCGGGGCGAGAAAAACTGCCCGATCAGATGCCCGCCGGCCAGCGTTTCCAGCCCGTCGAGCCCGCCCTCCTTGCAGCGCCGTGCCGCCTGTCCGAAGGCCTTCACCACGCGGTCGATGTCGTGGCGCTCCATCTCGCGCGGGAAATTGCGGTGCAGGTCTTCGCGCACCGCAGAGGGTGCGATGGTGGGCAGCCACTCGCCCGCCTGGGCATCGCCGCGACGTCCCATATGGGTGATCTGGCACATCAGCGCCGTGCCGTGCTGGTGAATGCGCTCGGAAAACTCCTGAAAATAGGGAATGATCCTGTCCGTGCCCACATCGAGCTGACGAAACACCGAGGGCGAATCCGGCGCGATGTTGGAGCTGCCGCCAAACATCGTGAGGGCCAACCCGCCCCTGGCCTTTTCCTCGTGATAGCGCTGATAACGCAGGGCGGGCATGTTCTCGTCATCCATGCCCGAGGCATGGGAAGTGCTCATCACCCGGTTTTTCAGGGTCAGCCCGCGGATGGTCAGTGGTTGCAACAGCGGGTCTTTGCTCATGGTCTGATGTTCCTGCGTATTCTTCATGCGAAACTGTCCGGCAGCACGGCCCGGCGTGCATCCATGAAGGCCCTGAGGGCCTGATCAATGCCCGCCGGCAACGGCGGGGCCTGGTAGCTTGCCAGCATGTCCTGGCGTCGTTTTGCGGCCCTCTCCGCGGAATCGAGGCCACCTGCCGCCGTCCACTGTTCAAAAGACTCGCCGTCCGCATTGGAGGGTTGGTAAAACACCGACTTGTATCGCGCCATTGTATGCGCACAGGACAGGAAATTGCCGGCAGGGCCGACTTCTGCAATCGCATCAAACGCCAGTGCATCCACGCTTGTATCAACGCCCGACATCATGCGTGACGCAGCCCCCAGCATGTCACAGTCGATCAGGAACTTGTCGAAATTGGCAACCAGCCCGGCTTCGAGCGTCCCTGTTGCATGGATCAGAAAGTTGGCCCCGGCCAGCATGGAATACAGCAGATACATCGCGCCTTCCCATCCCGATTGCGCATCCGGCAGCTTGGAATTCGAGGACGACCCGCCGCAGCGATAGGGCACGCCAAGGCGGCGCGCCAATTGGCCGGCGACCAACATGGATTTCCAGGTTTCGTCATAGCGGATCGGGCTGCCCGAGCGCATCGACATGCCCAGCATCATGAACCCGAACACCACCGGTGCGCCGGGGCGAACCAGTTGGGTGATGGCCATGCCGGCCAGTGTTTCGGCCAGCGACTGCGCCACCAGACCGGCAACCGTGGTCGGGCTTGAGGCGCCTGCAATCATGAACGGGGTGATGACCGTCGCCTGACCCGCCGCCGCATAGACATGCGCGGCATCCAGCATGGTTTCGTCCAGCACCAGCGGCGAGTTCAGGTTGATCAGGGCCGCGACCACGCAATTGTTTGCCACGAACTCCTTGCCGAACACAATCTCGCACATGGTTATCGTGTCCTCGGCCCGCTCTTTCGAGGTCACGGCCCCCATGAAGCACTTGTCCGACAGCGCCAGGTGGCCATAGTTCATGTCCAGATGGCGTTTGGGCACGGGAATGTCGGTCGGCTCGCATATGGGGCCGCCGGTGTGGTGCAGTTCAGGGCTCATATGCGCCAGACGCACGAAATTGTTGAAGTCGTCCAGGGTTCCGTATCGCCGCTCGATATCGCTGGCCGCCACGAAGGGCGGGCCATAGACCGGCACCAGGACCATCGCATCGCCGCCGATCCTGACCGACTTTTCCGGGTTCCTTGCATGCTGCACGAATTCGGACGGCGCGTTTTCCTTCACCAACCTGCGACAGAACCCGCGTTCAAACGTCACCCGTTCGCCATCAACCCGGCACCCGGCCGCCTTCAGCAATTGCAGGCTTGGCTCGTGGCGCACCTCGACACCCACTTTTTCAAGAATGTCCTCGGCGGCTTCTTCGATGGCGACGGCCTGTTCATCGCTCAGGATGTCATGGACAGGCGCGGTTCTCGTGATAAATGGGGGCGACTGCGCGGCATCTTGCGACGCGGGAGCCCTTTTTCTGCGGCGGCGAGGGTCGGCCAACTCTGTTTTCCAACTGCAAGGGATTTGTCTTTCTGGAATAGATCATGTGTTCCGGCCCATTGGAATGTTGTTTAATTTCATGAAGCAGATAACCTGCGGTCATGACCCTACGCAAAAAACTGCCATCAGCCCAGGCATTGTTCGCCTTTGAAGCGGCGGCCCGGACGCTGAGTTTTACCCGGGCCGGGGCCATTTTGAACGTGACCCAACCGGCGATCAGCAAGAATATCGCGACCCTGGAGGCGCACCTTGGAACGCGCCTGTTTGTGCGCGAAAAATCGGGCCTGGCCCTGACCGGGGACGGGGACACCCTGTTTCGCGCCGTCCAGTTGTCGTTTTCGGCCCTTGAGGACGCCATTGACAGGATTTCGCGGGCTGGCGCGCAGGAAAATGCGCTGACGTTATCGCTGTCAACGTCCTTCGCCGCACATTGGTTGATCCCGCAAATTGCCGATTTCCGGCG
The DNA here is from genome assembly GCA_026989405.1 of Marinosulfonomonas sp. Classification (GTDB taxonomy): domain Bacteria; phylum Pseudomonadota; class Alphaproteobacteria; order Rhodobacterales; family Rhodobacteraceae; genus JAJRUE01. The sequence continues at coordinate 16,554 of JALSJL010000258.1, forward strand.
CGAGTTTCCGGATGTCACTCTGAACTACCGGCTGACCGGTGGCGAGGTGACGGGCGCTCTGGGCGACTGCGATCTGGGTCTGCGCCTTGACTCCAATGTTGGCCCGCAGGACGATGCCAGGCCCTTCACGCCCGAATGGCTCGTGGCCCTTGCATCGCCCGAATACATCAAGCGAAACGGCATGCTTGACGCGCCCTTGGCCCATGCGGGGCATTCTCTGGTCAAGCTTGAGAACGCGCGCATATCCTGGCAGGATTTTCTGAATGCGACAGGCCAGCCTCTTGCACCCGGTCTGCCAGAGATCCGGGTTCCGGATTATTCGGTTGTCTTGCAGACGGCCTTGAACGGGCGGGGCGTTGCGCTTG
>JALSJL010000259.1 GCA_026989405.1 Marinosulfonomonas sp.
TGTAGTTTGATTGATGGCACATGCGCGATGGCATTGCCCGCATCCACGGGCCGGATGATCGGGAGAATGGTGGGCGACCCTGGAATCGAACCAGGCATGGGTCTCCCCGGCGGAGTTACAGTCCGCTGCCGCACCTTGCAGCACGTCGCCCTCGGCGGGCTGGATAGCGACCGGCCTGCAGGGCGTCAAGCGAAATTGCCTTGCACCCGACAGCCCCAGAGCGCATTGTCATTTGTCCGTGGTCACACAAGAGTTCAAGCCAATGAAAAAACCCAAATGGGTCATCGCGAAAGAGCAGGCCCGCCGGGCATCGGCGGCGCAAACCGTCTGGTTGTTCGGCTTGCATTCCGTGCGGGACGCGCTGCTTAACCCGAACCGGGAAAAACTGCGCCTGGTGGTGACGAAAAACGCCCTGGACAAGCTGGGTGACGCTGCTCGGCAGGCCGGGGTCGAGCCTGAAATCAGCGATCCGCGCACGTTCGCGGCTCCGCTTGATCCGGGGTCGGTTCATCAGGGGGCCGCTCTTGAGGTCAAGGCGTTGACCTGGGGCGGCCTGGAAGACAGGTGCCTTGCCCGGGAGGGCGAGCGCCCGCTGGTGATCCTGCTCGACCGGGTGACCGATCCGCACAATGTGGGCGCGATCCTGCGCTCGGCCGAGGTTTTCGGCGCGCGTGCCGTTATCGCGCCGGCCCGGCATGCGGCCCCTGAAACCGGGGCACTTGCCAAAACGGCTTCCGGGGCGCTTGAGCGTCAGCCCTACCTGCGGGTCAGGAACCTGGCCGACGCCATCACGCGTCTGCAGGAGATGGGCTACCATGTGCTTGGGCTGGACGGAGAAGCGGACGTGACCCTGGAAGACGCCGTGGCCGCGGTCGAGGGGCGGCCTTTGGCCTTGGTGCTGGGGGCCGAGGGGCCGGGGCTGCGTCAGAAAACCCGAGAAACCTGTGACGGCCTGGTCCGGATTGGCGCGGCGGGTGAATTTGGCTCGCTCAATGTGTCCAACGCGGCTGCGGTCGCGCTTTATGCCGCCCGGCGCCCGGTCGGCTAGCGCCGCGGCCGTGCCCGCCCGGTCACAATTTCGGGATCGGGGTTTTCCCGAATCGCTCGGATTGTCATGGTCGGGGGGCCAACAAGGAGGCCCGATCATGTTGTCCAGACGCACCATCCTGAAAGCCGCCCTGGCCGCGCCGTCCGTGCTGGTGTTCGCGCGCGCAGGGCGGGCCGCGACGCCAGAAGTGTTCAACACGGATGGCACAGCCGTTCACGGCGCCGATGTGGTGGCCTATTTCAGAGATGGCAAGCCGGTTGACGGTTTGCCGGAGCTTTCGGTCAGGTGGCGCGGTGCCAACTGGCGGTTTGCGTCGCCCGACAATATGGAAGCCTTCGAAATGGACCCGCATGCCTACGCACCGCGCTATGGTGGATATTGCGCCTACGCCATGGCGCAGGGGGCCATTGCAACGACCGTTCCCGAGGCGTGGTCAATTCACGAAGGCAGGCTGTATCTGAACTTCTCCAAGGGTGTTCGGCGCATCTGGCGCAAGGACATCCCCGGATATATCGAGGCCGCCGACAGGAACTGGCCCGGGGTTCTGGACAACTGACCACCGCTCGCTTCGGCGATAACACGGTGTTCACAAGTTGCTTACAACCACTTTCGGTCCTCTTTTTCTGCCCTACATGACAGGTGTGGACCGGGTTCGGAACACCCGGGTTCCACTTCACTGTCCCTCGTTCCGTGACTGGCGCCCGGATCTGTGGTCCGGGCGCTTTTTTCTGCGGCGAAAGGCTGTTACACGGGGGCATGGACTACAGTGACAAACATCTGAAGCAGATCCTCGAAACCACCCAGGTCATTGCCTGCGTGGGGGTTTCGACCAATCCGGCCCGGCCCAGCTATTTTGTGGCCCGCTACCTGGGCACCAAGGGCTATACCGTCATTCCGATCAATCCGGGGCACGCCGGCAAGATGCTGTTCGGACAGGAAATTCGCGCCAGTCTGGGCGACATTCCGGCTGATATGCACGTTGACATGGTCGATATTTTCCGCAAGCCGGATGCGGTTCCGGCAATTGTCGACGAAGCGCTGGAGGCCTTGCCCGACCTGCGCACGATCTGGATGCAGATTGGCGTTGAACATGCCGAGGCCGCCGCCCGGGCCGAGGCCGCCGGCAAGACCGTCATCATGAACCGCTGCCCCAAGATCGAATACCAGAGACTGTTCGGCGAGCTGCGAATGGCCGGTTTCAACACCGGTGTGATTTCGTCCAGGCTGTAGCCGGATGCCGGGGGGTGCGAAAAATCTCTGCTGCGACCCTGCGGCCCCTTCACAAATTCCGGCGCAGGGTTAAATTGGGGGCAGGTTGACCATCGTCAGGGAAGTTGTCCATGCCCAAACTCATCCGCCTTTACATCACCCAGGTTTTCATCGGCTTTGGCCTGTCGGCGATCTTCGTCGGCTTGCTGTTGTGGGCAAATGTCGCGAATCTGGCGCATCTTGTCAGCACGTCCGATATGGGCTGGCTGGCCGTTCTGATGCTGTTCATGTTCAACGGGCTGGTGTTTGCCGGTGTTCAGTTTGCCATCATGATCATGCGGATGGAACAGCCCCGCACGCCTCCTTCGGGGGGCAAGCGCATCCGGATCGGCACGCAACCGGTTGTTGCGCGTGCCGTGGCAAAACGGCGGGACCGCCACGACCGTTGGGGTGCGTAATTCCCGAGGACCTGACTTAACAGGTGGGCGCCAGGTAACCGAACCACGGTCCGGCCAGAGCCAGCTCCCTCGGAATTGATTAAGGCCACCGGAATTTGACCCATGTCACGAGAAGGGCAGTGCCCGCCTTGTGCCTAGGTAGTGTGTGCAGAGCCCTGCGGCAAGGGGCAGTTTTCGTCTGGCCTTGCCAAATGTTCTCTTTCTGTTCACAATTACCCCATGAGTGATGATCTGATGCCCGGACAGTTGCTGGCCCGCGGGGTGTGCCGCCACCTGCTGGGGCATGGTTTCGTTTGCATCGAAGAATTCGTGCCCAGCCGCGGTCTGCGCATCGATGTGTTCGCATTGGGCCCAAAAGGCGAGTTCTGGGTGATCGAGTGCAAGTCGAGCCGGGCCGATTTTCAGGGCGATCACAAGTGGCAAGGCTATCTGGAATGGGGGGATCGCTATTTCTGGGCCGTAGACGAAGCCTTCCCGGAAGACCTGCTTGCGCCGGAAAACGGTCTGATCATTGCCGACAGCTACGATGCCGAGATCATTCGCATGGCGCCAGAGACACGCCTTGCGCCAGCGCGCCGCAAAGCATTGTTGCAGCGGTTTGCCCGCCACGCCGCACGCCGCCTGCACGGGTTTCGCGATCCGGGCGTGGCGGCGCTGATCGGACCGGAAAACTAATCCGAAGGG